>CAITXW010000474.1 GCA_903896425.1 uncultured beta proteobacterium
CGCGCTGGCACCCGGCGATGTAGCGTGCGTGCTGGCCGAACCGGTGATGACCAATATCGGCATGGTGCTGCCCCAGAGCGGGTTTTGGGAGCAGGCGCAAGCCTTGATTCGTCGCCACGGCGCCATGTTGGTGATGGACGAAACCCACACCATCAGCAGCGGCCCTGGCGGCTATTGTCAAGCCCACGGATTGCGCGCTGATGCCGTCGTGGTTGGCAAGCCACTCGGTGGTGGAATGCCTTGCGCAGCCTATGGCTTCAGCGCCGAGTTAGCCCAACGCGTGGTGGCAGCCAAACGCAATGCGCCTGCCGGACATTCGGGCATCGGCACCACCCTGACGGCAAATCTGCTGGCGATGGCTGCCATGCGCGCCACACTGACCGAACTGATGACACCGGCAACCTACGCGCCCATGCTTGCGCTGGCAACCACGCTTGCGCAGGGCTTGCGTGCGGTCATTGCACAGCACAAGCTGCCGTGGTGCGTGACACAGGTTGGCGCCCGAGCCGAATTCCAGTTTTGTGCAACGCCCCCCGTCAATGGCACACAGGCGGGTCACGCCATGAATCCCGCTCTGGAACACGCCATTCACCTCTACCTGCTCAATCGGGGAGTCTTGATCACGCCGTTTCACAACATGATGTTGATCTGCCCTGACACCACAGCGGACGATGTACGCCTTCTCCTGCGGGCTTTCAATGCTGCGCTGTCCGAACTTACAGGAGATTCTTTACATGGTTAAGAGCAGCATCCGGGCGGTGCCTCCCACTTCAACTCAGCAAGACAGCACCTATGCCACGCTGCGCCAGTGGATCACGGTGGGGAAATTCGTCCCCGGTGAACGGCTGAAGATCCGCAGTGTGGCGGCCAGCCTGGGTGTCGGCGAAATGCCGGTGCGTGCCGCGCTGCAACGCCTCGCAGCGGAGGGCGCGCTGGTCAATGTCCCGAATGCCGGCGTCGCGGTGCCACAGCTATCCCGGCCCGAGTTCGATGACTTGCTGCAGATGCGCATGCTGCTCGAAGGCGAAGCCGCTGAACGCGGCAGTTTGCGGCTCGACGCCGCGCAAAAGCTGACGCTCAAAAAACTATGCCAGCGCATGGCCAAGGCCTTGAAATCGGGTGATGCTGATGCTTACCTGGTTGCCAATGAAGATTTTCATGTGTTGTTGTATCGCGCGGCCGGCTCCCCCACACTGTTTGCGCTGATCGACACACTGTGGCTCAAGGCCGGTCCGATTTCAAACCAGCTTTTTGACATACCCCAGGCGAGTGCCGTCCTCAACGATGCACACGGTGACGTGGTGCGTGCCCTGGCGCACAACGACAGCGCCGCTGTGCGCCGCGCCATCGAAAAGGATATCTTTGTCGCCGGGCAATTCTTGCGGCAACTCTACGACCGGTATAGAAAACAAACCTGGACGTCGGGACCGGGTCGTCAGCAGGAGCACGTGTCCTGCATAGTTCCTGTATAGTCGCGGCCAAATTAGCAAGGACTGATTGCCAAACGCTCGGTAACGACTTGCATTGGCGGGGTTGTCGAGATGCGGTCTCCGAAAGACTCCGGTCTGGTCTGCATTGCCTTTGATTGCATGGGAATGATGAGGTGATCAGATGAATCAGAACTTGTCAATGCTGAACGGGCGACACCTTATGCGCATCCGACTGCTGGTCGTGTCGTTCTTGTGCTGCGCCTGGATCGGCATGGCGTGTGGCGAGCAGACAGCAACCCCTTTCACGACACAAACGCTTGTCTCTGCCGAGTTGACCAGCCTGACCGGGAAGCAAACCGTTGAGTTGCCCCACATCTTGCAGTCAGGCGATTTCAATCGCAGCGGCAGCACAGTTCATTACCGCTTGGTGGTCCAATTGCCCAGACAGCCCGATGCAGCGCTGGGGGTTTTCGTCTCGAAGTTAAGCCTTTCAGGCCGACTGTCCTTGAATGGGGAGGAAGTCGGCTCTTGCGCCGAGGGGCGATTGCAGGATGTACGCTGCCTGAATCAACCGAGTCTGTTTGTCCCGCCGAAGGGCGCGTGGCGTGTCGGAGCCAACACGCTCGACTTCGAGATTTACGCCAGTAGCAGGCAGGCCAACGGGTTGACGCCAGTGCTGGTGGCCGACGCTTATGAACTCCGTCGCGGACCCTATCGAAATAGTTACTTGTTAAAGCAGGAATTAGCCGAAGGCATTACCTGGGTATCGCTGCTGCTGGGTTTGCTTTCGCTAGCGGCGGCGCTTGTGTTACGCAGTACCTCACTGTATTTCTGGTTTGGTTTAACTTGTGTCAGCAATGCCCTGGTGAACCTCAGCTTCTTGATTATTTACCCGCCAGTCAATGGTGACTTGTTCAGCTGGTTCATTTTCGCCAGCCGTATGGCCTCAAGCTGTCTGCTGTTACTGACGCTTGTGTACCTTTTCGCCAAGGAAGAGAGCTTGCGCTGGCTGCAACGACTGCTTGTGGCTTACTCGATTTTCGGACCGACACTGATCGCCGCCACGAACAACAATCGCATGGTGGTGGTGGCCTTGTACGCGCCGCTTGCATTGGTGGCGCTTGGACTGTTGGTTGCCATGGTTCGATGGTCCTGGCAATCACGCCGACCTTTGCACGTGATAACGACGCTCATGCTCTGCGCTCTGTTTGCCATGGCAATGCTGGACTGGGCGCGACTGGCCGGCCGGGCAGTATTTGATGGCGTGTACCTGATTACTTACGGTTACCCAGGCGTGATGCTGATCATTGGTGGCATGCTACTGGGCCTGCTGACTTCCGCCTTGCGCACTTCGCGCGAACTCAGCGCAACACTGGAAGAACAGGTTGTCGCCCGAACCAAGGAATTGGGGGGCGCGCTTGAACGAATCGGACAAATGGAGCAGACAACACGTTTGCTGACAGAAAACATTCCTGTCGGAACCTACGTGATGGAAACAACGTCAGAAGGTGTGCCACGGTTTACGTTCCTGAGTGAGCGATGGTTGAAGATGCTCGATGTGCGTCGCGAAGACGTGCTGGCAGACACGAACAGTGGATTTCGCATTGTCCATCCGGATGACTACGATGCCTTCCTGGCGCTCAACATGGAGGTCTTTGCCGAAATCAAGCCCCTTCACTGGGTAGGTCGAATTGTGGTCAATGGCCAGATTCGATGGCTCAGCGTTGAGTCAGTGCCGCGGCGTTTGGTCCAGGGTGGCGCTGTATGGGAGGGGGTGATGGTTGACATCACAGCCTACAAAGAGGCGGAAGCCAGTTTGAAATTGGCGAACCAGACCATATTGGCAGCCGAAATTGAACGCTCCAAACAGGATGAGCGCGAGCGTCTGTTGCAGGACATGCACGACGGATTTGGTTCGCAACTTTCCACTGCCCGGATCATGGCCGAGGAAGGCACCATGACCCAGGCGCAACTCACGCAAGTCTTGCAGGAATGCATGTCGGACCTGTATCTGGTAGCCGACGCCTTGCGGCAGACCGATCTCACGCTGGAGGATGCCCTCGTTGATTTCCGCTTTCGCATCGAGCGCCGCTTGTTGGGAATGTCGACGCAGGTTCACTGGAATATTCAGATTGCGCAACTGCCGGAGATCGCACAGCGCATCATCCTGCAAGTTCTGCGCATCCTCCAGGAGGCACTGAACAACGCACTCAAGCATGCGCAAGCTGGCGCGATCTGGATCGAAGCGCGGTATGAGCCCGAGCACCGCGCCTTGCTGTTGAGCGTTGCCGATGACGGCGTGGGTTTGCCGACGCCCTTGGTCTATGGACGGGGCTTGCGCAATATTCAGCGCAGGGCGCGCGAAATAGGGGCGGAACTTTCAATTCCCGCGTCTGAACCAGGCACGCGGATAAGCCTGCGCTTAATCGTTCAAGACTGAATTACGAATCCGGTGCATCGGATCAGATCAAGCCTTGATCGCGGGCTTTCGTCACGGCCTGCATTTGCGAGTTGGCGTCGAGTTTGCGATAGAGGTTGCGAATGTTGTACTGGACCGTTGAGAGGGCAATGCCCATGATACGGGCGACCTCTTCGTACTTGTGGCCCTTTGAGAGGTGCTGCAGGGTTTCGAGTTCACGCGGCGACAAATTGTGCTCTGCATTGGCGCTCGTTCCGAAGGCCCCGCCGGCCATCTTGAACAGGTAGCGTGCCAGGGCCGGGGTGATCGGGTAATTGCCCAGCATCAGTTCCTGAATCGCCTGTGTGATGGCGGCTTTTGAGTCGCCTTTCAGGATATAGCCCCGTGCACCCGCCCGTATGGCCGCCAGCACGCTGCGCTCGGTTGAAATGACTGAGATCACCATGATCGGCAGGCTCGGGTATCGCCGGCGCAAGCCCCGAATAACCTCAATGCCTGAAATATCCGGCAGTCCCAGATCGACCAGCGCAAGATCAAGCCCCACCTTGTTGTCCTCACACAGGCTGAGCGCCTGACTGCCGGTTTGGCAAAAATACGTCTTGCCGTCGATGCCCAGGCTCTCGATGGCCTGGCCGATCACCTGCTCGAACAGTGGGTTGTCCTCGACCACCAGAATCCGGCGCGGGAAGAAACGAGGGTTATCGGCGTGAATTGGGATTTCTTGACTCATTGCATCGCAACTGTATTTGAAAAAAACCGACTTGTACCCCCCATGAATATAGGGGCCCCGCATGTTCATGCGGTTCCTTTCGATCACAAATTCTAGACAATTCAGAGCGCCTCAAAAAGACAATTGCTGCGAAGCTGCTTAGTTTTGAATACCTCCGCCAGAAATACCAGCTGTTCCAACCGAACGGCATCACTGTGAAAAGACTATTACTCCTGTTGGGACTTGTTGTCGCATTCGGCCTCGCCTGGAATTGGCTTGACGTAATCGACCTCAAGGTAGTCGGTCAACCGTCCATGACGGGTCCCATTCAAAGCGAATTGGAAAAACCGTTTTTTGAATCGCTTCGGGAAAAAACCGGCATTCCATTCAAGGTTGAGTACCGCACCATTGACGCTATTGGCTTCAAGGACAACCGGCAGTTGGCCTTGATGAAAGACGGCGTGTTTGACATGGTTTCCCTCCGGTTCCTGCAAAACAGCGAGGAAGAGCCCAGTATCCTGGGGGTTGATCCGCCAGGTTTGAATGCCAATTACCAAACAGCCCGCAAGATTTCAGCTGCCTATGCACCTGTACTGGACGAGAATTTGCAGCGCCGGTTTGGCGTGAAATTGCTGGGTATCTGGCCTTTTGGACCCCAGGTGCTTTTTTGCAACCAAGCCATCAATCACCTCGCCGACTTGAAGGGCCACAAGGTTCGGATCGGAAGTACGATTTTGGCACCCCTGATTGAATCCATAGGGGCTATCCCGGTTGTTATTCCATTCGATGAGGTTGCCAATGCGCTGGCCCTGAAGATTACAGACTGCGCAATCACAAGTCGCATATCCGGCTACTCGGCAAAGTGGCCGGCCCATACGACGCATGTATACCCCATCGCCACGCAGATGGGTCTCAACGGTATCGCCATCCGGCTTGGAATTTGGAACAACCTGGGCGCGACTCAACAGCAGCGTCTGTCGGACGCTGTCAATACCTACATTGCAAACGTATGGTCCTACTCCGAGCAACTTGACGCTCAAGCATCGGACTGCATCCAGGGCAAAGACAGCTGTGCACTGGGTGTGAAGTACAAACTGGTTTCTTCGCCTGTTGCAAATGACGACATCCACTTCATGCGCGACTTTGCTTTGACCAAGTCATTGCCGACATGGGCAGAACGCTGTAACCAGCTGTCACCTGATTGCTCGACCCAATGGGAAAAAATCGTTGAGCCGATTCTTGCGCAGGCCAAACAGCCGTTATGAAGTACAGGCACACAAGCGCACATCAGTCGGTCGGATTTGACCTGAATATCGCTACACGCTCGCTTGATATTGTTGTCGCACTGTCCGCAGTGATCTTTGTACTCAACTTCGCGTTCGAAGTTCTGCAATCCTATGGAGCGTCATTCAGTCACCGGGCCCTGATGCTTGGTTTCATCGCAACCCTGGGGCTCTGGGCTTTTATTGAGTGTTTGTTGCTGATGAAAGGTCAAGCAAAACAGGTTTTCAAAATACTTCTGGCGCTGCTGGCGATACAAGTCGTATTGTCGATGACAAGGGCGGGTTGGTTGTACGTGGACTTGCATGCGCCGTCGTCATCCCAACTGCTGCTGGGAATTCCGCATAACAAGTGGCACCTCCTGTTCCTGATTCCATATATCTTCGTATTCCTTGGAATCCACAAAACGGTTGTAGGTCTGTTTTCCCTGAACGAACGCATCTTTGCGGCCAACAAGGAAAAGCAGATGCTGATTGCGCTCAATGCGATGGCCATGGCGCGTGACAACGAGACCGGCAATCACATTCTGAGAACTCAAATATATGCGCGAATGCTGGCCCAGCGTTTGCGGGAAATGGGCTACCACTCGGATGTACTGACCGATGATTTTATTGACCTGATGGTGAAGGCCGCCCCCTTGCACGACATCGGCAAGGTCGGCGTCCCTGATGCCATCCTGCACAAGAAAGGTGCCCTCACCCCCGACGAGTGGGTGATCATGAAGACACACACCACCATCGGCGAATCCATTCTCACAGCAGCCGTTAACAAGATGGGAAGGTCTGATGATGTACTCGACAAAGCCATCATGATTGCGGGTGGTCATCATGAGAGATGGGATGGCTCCGGATATCCACGGGGCCTCAAAGAAGAAGCCATTCCACTGGCTGCGCGCATCATGACTGTTGCCGACATCTATGACGCATTGGTGAGTCGACGTGTTTACAAAGCGAGTTGGACACACGAGGAAGCGGTCGCCGAGATAGGGAAAATCAGCGGGGCACAACTCGACCCCCATGTGGCGATGGCCTTTGAACGCGAGGCTGCGCAATTCCGGCGGATCGCAATGGAACTGGCTGATGATGGATCGGTGCGCCCTCTATCCGCCGCAATAGTCGTTGAATCGAGCCTGACATGAGTTGTCTGACCTTTTGCTGATGCCTTTAGAACAGCGTCAGCAATGCGGATTGGATGCCGTCAAGTGACCGTCGGCAATGTGGAACCCGGACAACAGATTTCCCCGATTTCAGCATCGTCCATCAAGCCACTGAGCTTGGGGAACTTGGCACGAAGCTGATCAGCAACCGACCTCCATTGGGTTTTGGCGGCCTCTGCTGTGTCCTGCACAAACACGGCTGGCTGTATCGAAGCGCGGTTCGCCACCTAAAACGGATGCTGCCGCTCAATTGGCAAAATGTAATCCAACTTAGCCCAGATACTTGACGGCCAGTACCGGACAGGAGACCGATAGAAGGAGCTCCTGGGCGACGCTGCCCAAGAGGAGTTTGCCGACTGGCGAACGTTTTCTCAGCCCAATGACGAGTACCGATACCTGCAAGGACTCTACCAATCCTTCAATCTCTTCGACGGCATTGTGGCCGCGAACGAATTGTTTTACTTCCGCATCGAGACCGCTGTCTGCCAACATTTTTTGCACACGCTCAAAGTCATGCGCATCAGCAAACGAGGGGTCGCTTTTCATCCCACCCGGGCTGGCGTTGACAACCACCAGGCGCTCGTTGCGACGTTTCGCCATTTCGATGCCCTTGTCCAAAGCGGTCTGACCCTCGGGGCGAGGCACATAAGCAACCAGTATCGTCATGATATTTTTACTTTTCCAAAAAAATTATGGTCGACAAAACGAACCGCGCAATGCCGGCTCACCGGGCAAAATACAGGTCGTGCAAGTGATCAAGGCTGACTTCTGAAGCGGGCTGGGACAAAATGACCTTGCCGCTTTGCATCAGGTAAACGTGATCGGCCACGCTGACCGCCTTATGGGTGTTTTGCTCCACCAGAATGATGGTTCGACCACCCTCCTTGAGCCGCCCAAGAATCTCAAACAGTTCGTTCACCAGGACCGGTGCCAAGCCCAGTGAGGGCTCATCAATGATCAACAACTTCGGATCCGCCATGAGGCCGCGCGCCATCGCCAGCATTTGCGCCTCACCACCCGAGAGTGACCCGGCCAACTGCTTGCGTCGCTCATTGAGTCGGGGAAACATCTGATAGGACTTGTCGAGATTCTCTCTGACGAGTGCCCGGTGCTGCTTCGGAAACGCGCCCATGATCAGGTTTTCCTCGACACTCATGTCACGGAACGTCATCCGGCCTTCTGGAATCATGGCCATTGAGACATCGGCCATCTTCCAAGTTGGCACGTCATTCAAGGATTTGCCATTGAGCTTGACCTCACCTTGCGACACCGGAATAAGGCCCATGATCGCCCGCAACAAGGTCGTCTTTCCTGCGCCGTTGGGCCCGATGATCGTGGTTAATTGCCCGCTGGCAGCCGTCAGCGACACATCCCACAGGACATTGATGGCGCCGTAACCGGCGCGGACATTGCAGATCTCAAGCATGGGCACCTCCTGTGTAGCTCTTGATGACGGCCGGATTGCTGAAGACTTCGTCCGGTGTTCCCTCGGCGATCAACTCACCAAAGTTAAGTACCGCCACGCGTTGGCACAAATTGCTGATGGTTTCAATATCGTGCTCGATGATGACGATGCCAACCGAAAATTTCCGGTGCAAGTCCTTGAGCATGGTCATGAAGTGGCGCTTGCCGGTTGTCTCGAGACCGGCAAACACTTCGTCAAGCAATAGCAATTTCGGATTGGTCGCCAATGCCTTGGCCACTTCGAGTGCCTTGAGTTCCGTCAGCGCCAGTTCGGTAGCGGCATTGCGTTCGCTCTTTGCGGTGAGGCTGGTGAATTCAAGAATTTCGTCAATCTTGTTCTGATCGACTTTTCCGGTTCCGAAGCGCTGCGCAACGATCAGGTTTTGCATCACGCTGAGTTCATGCATGGGTTGCGGCACCTGGAACGTGCGACCGATTCCCATCCGTGCGCGCTGGTAAAGCGGCGAGCGAATGACGTCGACGCCGTCAAATGTGATCTCGCCGCTGCTCGGGCTCACCAAGCCCGAGATAGCATTGAACAGCGTGGTTTTCCCCGCGCCATTCGGACCGACGAGGCCAACCACATCGTGCGTTCCAACCGCGAATGTCACATTGTCCAGCGCGGTAAGCCCACCGAACCGTACCGATATATTCTTAAGCTGTAGCATGGGATCTCCTTGTCAACTTGCGCAACAGCGACAGCAAGCCGTCCGGGCTGAATACAATCATCGCAACCAGCAGTACACCGAGCACCAATTGGTGCCCCGATGGAATGATGTTCTTGAAGATCAACTGGTCGATCAAATACACGACCACCGCACCAACGATTGGGCCGGTAATGGTGCGATAGCCACCGAATATGGCCGCCACAATGGGCAGGGTCACCCAAATGCCGCTGAAGGCATAGTCGGGCTCAAGAAAATTGATGTAGTGCGCGTTGAAGGCACCCACCACGCCGCACATGAAGGCCGAGACCAGCAACATCAGGCCCTTGAGCAGCGTGCTGTTGACACCGACGACGCGGGTTGCATCTTCGCTTTCGTGCATCGCCCGCAATGCCAGCCCGTAATGGCTGCGACGGATGTATTGATAGATCGCGGCAAACGCCAGAACAATGGTTAGGATGACCAGGTAGCCGCCGGTCTTGCTGCTCAGGTCATAGCCGAATATTTCAGGCAAACGCGGAATGTTTGACAAGCCGCCAGCGCCGCCGGTCACCGCAGTCCACTGGGTCGCAAGAATCCGGAAGATATGCGCGTAGGCCAGAATGGCCAGCGCGAAATAGGGGCCCCGCAAGCGCAACACCGGCATCATGGCCAGCGACGCGACAACGGCGCCGACGCCACCGAGCAGTATCGACAGCAGCACCGGCACACCGAGTTTCAAACTCAGGATCGATGAGACATAAGCACCAACGCCGAAAAATGCGGCGTGTCCAAAGCTGACCATGCCACCCAGGTTGCCGAGCAAAGCCCATGACAGCGCAACGCCGCCAATGACCATCGCAGCGACGACCAGGCTCATCACATAGTTGTCGCTACCGAATACCAGCGGCACGGCGACATAGACCGTCAACAGCATGACGGCAATCGTCTTGTTGAATTTCATCCTCGTCTCCCTTTTGCGCCAAACAGGCCGTTCGGCATGACGAACAGCACCAGAAGAAACAGACCCATGCCAACGAGTTCCTGCAAGGCCGAACTGGCCAGCGTGACGGTGAGTGCTTCGGCAACGCCGAGCAACAAGGCGCCGATCAGCACACCGGGGATCGAGCCGATGCCGGCGAGCACCGTGATGATGAAGGCCTTGACCGTCAGCACACTGCCATAGGCTGGACTGACAACGCCATAACTGTAGAGCGCCACACCGGCAACGGCGGCCAGAATACCGGCGACGATGAACGACACCAGTTCGGTGTAGCCGGGATCGATTCCCATCAGTTTGGCGGCATCACGGTTGCTCGACACGGCGCGCACGGCGCGGCCATACCAGCTGCGGGACAGCCACCACCAGAGGCCGACCATCATGACCAGACTGACAATAAAGAACAGCACCTCGCTTCGCATGCTGTAGAAGGGGCCAACGACGATGGCCTCCTGCATCCAGTTGGAACCGGTTGAGCGCACATCGGCCTTCCATATCAAAAGGATGAGGTTGGTCAGGATCACGCCAATGCCGTAAGTCAGGATCAGCGAATTGATCTCGCGATCCTTCTTGATGCGACCGACCACGAAATAAACCGAGACCGATGTGACGCACACCACGACCAGCGCAATGGGTATTGCGAAAATCGGATTCCAGCCCAGGCCCGACTCCACCGAGTAGGCGACGTAGGCTGACAACAGCACGAGTTCGCCATGTGCCAGGTTGATCACTTTCATCGCGCCAAAAACCAGCGCCAGGCCGAGCGCGATCAAAGCATACGAGCCACCCTGTAACACCCCTGAGTAGAGCGATTGCAGTATCAATTCCGTCATATCATCATCCCCTTGATTGGTTGCAGCGTGGAAGCTTTGACGCCATGACTGGCGCTACCGCTTCCACTCCCTGGACCGCTGTCTACCAGGGTACGCCTGGGAAGTTCGCCTTGCCCGTTGCGTCTGACTGCGGCCAGACGATGACGATGTTATTGCCCTGGTGCTGGCCCATGCGATGGCTGAAATTCAGGTTGTCGCCATTGGCGCCGAACTGGACGCGGCCAATCAGGGTTTCCGCATCGGTCTTTCGCATCTCTTCGGCGACACCGTCTTTTTTCAGTGTGCCCTTGTCAGCGGCGCGCGCCATGGCATTGAACAACAGCATCGACTGAACATAGCCAAACTGACCCAGATAGTCCGGTTCTTTCTTGTACAGTCGCTGATAAGCCTCATTGAAGGACTTGCCTTCAGCCGTCTTGAACTGCGCCGGGAACGACAACACAGCTGTGCCGTAGACATTGGGCATCAGGTCCGGAAAGTCGGCCGCCATTTTCGGAGTGGCCAACGACCAGACACCGACCATCGCTTTGACACTGGGTTTGAGAACCCGCGCCGCACGCAGAATGCCGACGTAGTCATTTTCATAACCCACCATCGCGATGACTTCCGATTTGTCCTGCAATTTGATCTTGTTGATGATCGGTTTGAAATCGGTCATAGCGGGATCGAAGGCGTGCGTTACCACGGTCACGCCTTTGGGTACCAAAGTCTTTTCAAGATCTCGGGCCAGACCCGATGTTGCTTCCTTGGTTGAATACACAATCGACACCGACTTGACTTTCAAGTCGCTCAGCAGCCCGACCATGGCTTTCTGATAACCAGCGGAGTTATTGATCCGGAAAAAGTTCTTCCGGCCACTGTTGACAAGACTGTCATCAACACCACCGGATGTGACATAGACCAGGCCGAGTTTGTTGGCCGCGTCCGACGCGGGCGCGATATTGTTGGAGCCGTAGCCACCATCAATCGCCAGCACACCCTGGCTCGCCAGTTTTTCAACGGCGGCAATGGCCTTGGCGGGTGCCGACTCGTTATCGACGGTAATGGCCTTGATCTTGTGCTTGCTGTTCATCTTGTTGAAGACGTCTACCGCAACCATGATGCCTTCTTGCATCCCGGCGCCGACGCGGGCCAGGGTGCCCGTCATGGGTAGCTCCACGCCAACCAGTAATTCCTCTGCCTGGGCAGTGGACAGCCCGAGTCCACAGACCACGAATGCTGCCAGTCCAATGCGTTTAAAAGAGTATTTCATTTTTTCCGTCTCGCTAGTTATTTCGACCAAGCCCTCTGAGGGATCGATTTGGAACATACAGCGCGCGCTACCACCGTTGTGCAGCACTCGCGCTTGCCTATCTGTGATGTGTCTATGGGTGTGGGTATCTCGCACTCCTTTCAATGCAGTCGCATGACATCAAACGATGCCTTTCGCCACCAACTCGGCTACTTTCTCGTCGGACATCGATAGCAGCGACTGCAGAACCTGCTTCGTATCCTCGCCCAAGCGCGGCGGTGCGCTGCGTATCGGCAAGCGCACACCGTCAAAGCGGTAAGGCGGGGCCAATACGTGCACACTGCCAGCCTCTGGGTGCGGCATCGTCGTAACCAGCCCGGCATCGACCGCCCGTTTGGAGGTGAGTGCCTCATGCAAACCGGCGACCTCGCCACAGGGAATTCCGGCCTGCGTCAGTCGCGCCAGCAAGTCCTTGCGCTTGCGACCCAGGATCTCGCGCTTGATCTCGGGCACCAGCAGTTCCCGGTTGGTCGTGCGGTTCAAGTTGGACTTGAAGCGCTCATCGGCTGCCAGATCGGGGCGTTCAATTACATCGGTGCAAAAACGCGCGAACTGGGCGTTGTTGCCGCATGCAATCACCACCGGCCCGTCTTGCGCCTCATAGACGCCGTAGGGCGTGATGGACGGATGCGAATTTCCATACCGGGGCGGATCTTCGCCCTGAAGCAGCGCTTCGAGTCCGTAGTAAGCGGTGATCATCAGGCCGCAATCGAAAAGCGCCATCCCGATGTGGCGCCCCTTGCCGGTCTTTTCCCGCTCATACAGCGCCGCCAGAACCGCTTGCGCTGCATACATGCCGGTAACCATGTCGACCACCGCCACGCCGAACTTCAAGGGCGGCTGAGTGGCCTCGCCATTGAGCGCCATCAGACCGGCTTCGCCCTGGATCACGAGGTCATAGCCGGGGCGCGCCGCTTCTGGTCCGGTGCGGTCGTAGCCGGTGATGGAACAGTAGATCAACTCCGGATGCTGCGCACTCAATTGCTCGTAACCGAGGCCCATTTTTTCGATGCCGCCGAACTTGAAGTTCTGGATGATGACGTCGCTTTTGCCCGCCAGTTCGCGCACGATCTCCTGCGCCTCTGGTGTCTGCAGGTCGAGCGTGATCGAACTTTTGTTTCGGTTGACGCTGTTGAAATATGCGGTCTCGGTCAAACCAATGCGCAAGCCCCAGTCGCGCGTATCGTCACCACGCTGCGGGTGTTCAACCTTGATAACTTCAGCACCGAGGTCGGCCAGCACCATGGCGCACCAGGGTCCGGCCAGGATGCGGGAGAGGTCAAGAACGCGCACACCTGCGAGCGGCAATGATGATTTTGTGTCTGCCATCAATAGTCCAATGATTCAAGTGTTCGCTGTGCGCCAGCGCCAGGACAGGCGAGCGTCGCTTTAGTTTGCATGAGGCTTACCCCGCAGCGCGACAAAATCCGCCGGTCGCTTGGCAAGAAAAGCGCCAATGCCTTCGGCCGCTTCGTCATCGCCTTGCGACTCCACCATGTACTGCGCTTCCAACTCCATTTGTGCAGCAGCGTCGGTGCCAAAGGCGTTCCAGCACAAGGCCTTGATGCGTGCATTGGCGCGCGTCGGCCCGGCAGCAATGCGCGCCGCCAGGACCACAGCCGCCTCCAGGGCTGCGCCCTTTTCAACCAGCCGGTTCACCGCCCCCAGCGCGTGCAAACGCTCGCTGCTGATGCGCTCGCCAGTCAGGCACAGCTCACTCAGCACCTGGCGCGAGACGAACTCCGCCAGGAAAGCGGTGGCGCCACCATCAGGCGTCAGGCCGACCTTGGCATAGGCTACGCAAAAGTAGGCATCGCGGGCGACGACCAGCATGTCGCAGGCCAGCACGATCGACATCCCGGCACCGACCGCACCGCCTTCGACGGCGGCGATCACTGGCTTGCCGCAATGGCGGATGGAACGAATCAAATCATGCAATCCGTTCAAGCGCTCGCGCCGCTGTGCCGGTGCCATGGCGCGGCGCAGGGCTAACTGGCCGAGGTCACCGCCCGAGCAAAAGAAATCACCTGCACCGGTCAAAACAATCGCGCCCACTGCAGTATCGCTTTGCGCATCGACCAGCGCCGCCGACAGCTCTGAATACAGCTGCATTGACAGCGCATTGCGCTTGGCCGGGTTGTTGAGGCTCAGGATGCGCACCGCGCCTTCCTGCCGGATCAATACAGCGGTATTCATACCGCCAGCTGCTTTCCAAGATCGATGTAGCGCTGCAGATGGTGATCTTCATCGCCGAGTTGGTGGTCGATCATGACCAGCCGTTTGGCATAGTGGGCCAAGGGCAGTTCCCAGGTCATGCCGATGCCGCCGTGCAACTGGATGCTCTCCTCGGCCACCAGGGTGCCAATGCGCCCAATACTGAACTTCGCAGCCGACAGCGCGCGTTCGCGCGTCAGCCGGTCGGCATCCAGCGCCGCAGCAGCGTTGATCACGGCGGAGCGGGCCTGCTCGATCTCGAGCAGCAAGTCGGCCATGCGGTGCTGCAGTGCCTGGAAGCTGCCAATGAAAACGCCAAACTGTTTGCGTGTGCGCAGGTATTCAAGCGTCGCCGCCCGGGCCGCTTCCATGGCGCCGAGCGACTCGGCGCACAGCGCCAGCACGCCACGGCCGATGGCGCGCTCCAGCGTGGCGTAGCCTTGCCCGTCAATGCCCAGCAGCGCATCCGCGCCAAGGGCCAGGCCGTTAAACGTCAGTTCAGCGGCGCGGCCACCATCGATTGCTTGGTAGCCTCGCAGCACCAGGCCGGACGTCGTCGCCGGCACCAGGAACAGCGAGATACCGGTCTCGTCATCCACCGCACCCGCGGTGCGGGCTGAAACAACGAACAGGTCGCACTGCTCACCTTGCAAGACGACGGCCTTGGCGCCGCTGAGCACCCAGCCGGTTGCGCTGCGTTCGGCGCGGCTTTGCACCCGGGACATTTCGTAATGCGAATCGGCCTCGTCGTGCGCCAGGGCCGCGATGGTGGCGCCGGCGATGAGCTCCTCCAGCACCGTTTTCTGTACCGCATTGCCCGCTGTCGCGATCGCTTCGCCTGCGAGGATCGCGCTGCCGAGCAGCGGCTCGACCACCAGGCCGCGACCCAGTGCTTCAAAGACCACGGCGATATCGAAACCAGCGCCGCCGAAGCCACCATCGGTCTCCCGGAACAGGGCACCGATCACGCCCAGTTCGGCGAACTGCTGCCAGATCTCCGGGCTGAAGCCATGCGCTGATGCAGCGATGCGATCCCGTTTCTCGAAGCTGTACTGCTCGGCGATAAAGCGGTTCAGACTGTCCGCCAACATGCGGCGTTCTTGTGTATGTTCAAAGTTCATGTTGCTGCCCTCACAGTCCAAGAATCATCTTGGAGACAATGTTCTTCTGGATTTCGTTGGAGCCGCCGAAGATGGACAGCTTGCGGTTGTTGAAGTAGGCCGCCGCCGCACCGGCCGCCGCCTTCGGTCCGACCGAATCTGCGCTATAGCCGTCTTCAAGTGCCTCTTTGATGAAGGGGCGCGCATAGGGGCCCATGGCGCGCCGGTTCAAGGAAGAAATCTCCTGACGAATCTGGGTACCGCGAATTTTCAGCATCGAGCTTTCCGCCCCTGGCACGCCGCCACCGACCACGGCGGCAATCATGCGCAGGTTGGTGGTTTTCATGTTTTCAAGGTCAATCTCGACGCGCGCCAAACGGGCAGCAAACGCCGGGTCTTCGTTCAAAGGCCGGCCCTTGCGCGTTTGCTTCGCTGCGACGCGCTTGAGCCGCTCCAGCGCAGCGACCGACAAGCCAACGCCAGCGATGTTGGTACGTTCATAGGTCAACAGATACTTGGCGCAGGTCCATCCCTTGTTCTCTTCGCCCACAAGGTTTTCAGCCGGCACCCGCACGTCAGTGAAAAACACCTCGTTGACTTCGTGCACACCGTCGAGCGTGATGACCGGGCGCACTTCAACGCCGGGGGTCGTCATGTCGATCAGCAGGAAACTGATGCCCTCCTGCTTCTTCGACTCGCGGTTGGTGCGAACCAGGCAGAAGATCATGTTGGCGTGCTGCCCCAGCGTGGTCCAGGCCTTCTGCCCGTTGACGATGTAGTGCTCGCCCTGCGCATCCTGGCCGCGCGCAGCCGTGGTGCTGACCGCCGCCAGATCCGAGCCGGCGCCGGTCTCCGAGTAACCCTGGCACCACCAGTCGGAGCCATCGAGAATGCGCGGCAGCCAGTGGCGCTTCTGTGTCTCGTTGCCGAACTTGATCAGGACCGGACCGAGCATGTTGACGCCGAACGGAACAATGCGCGGCGCGTGCGCCAGGCAGCACTCGTGTTCGAAGATGAATTTTTCAACCGCGCTCCAGCCTGGGCCGCCGTACTGCTCGGGCCAGTGATTGGCGAGCCAGCCGCGCGCGTTGAGGATGGCATGCCATTGCTCTAGATCGGCTTTGCTCAGGTGCATGCCACTGGCGACCTGGTCGGACAGACGAGCCGGCAGCTTGTCGGCCAGGAAGGCCCGCACTTCAGTGCGGAAATTTTCTTCTTCAGTCGTGAAATTCAAATCCATGCCAACGCTCCTCAATAGATCTCAAACAGGCCAGCCGCGCCCATGCCACCGGCGATGCACATGGTGACCACGCCGTATTTCGCACCGCGACGCTTGCCTTCGATCAGCAGGTGGCCGGTCAAGCGCGCGCCCGTCATGCCGAATGGATGGCCAATGGAAATGGCACCGCCATTGACGTTGAGCCGCTCATCGGGGATGCCCAGGCGCTGCTGGCAATAGATGGACTGCGAAGCGAACGCCTCGTTGAGTTCCCACAGACCGATGTCGTCAACGGTGAGGCCGTGGCGTGCCAGCAGCTTGGGCACGGCAAACACGGGGCCGATGCCCATCTCGTCAGGCTCGCAACCGGCCAGCGCGAGGCCGCGAAAGGCGCCCAGTGGCTGTAGATTGGCGCGTTCGGCGTCCTTGGCTTCCATCATCACGCAGGCCGAGGCGCCGTCGGAGAGTTGCGATGAATTGCCGGCGGTGACGAACTTGTCCGCACCGTTTACCGGCGCCAGTTTGGCCAGGGCTTCATACGTGGTGCCGCGCCGGTTGCAGTTGTCGGCATCGACCGTCACTTCTTTGCGACTGACGAGTTTTGTTTCTTTGTCGGTCACGGCCATCTCGGTCGTGCAGGCGACGATCTCGTCGCGATAACGACCGGCAAGCTGTGCCGCTTCCGTCTTGCGCTGGCTCTCGGCCGAGAATCGATCCTGCGCCTCGCGGCTGATGCCGTAACGCGCCGCCACAATGTCGGCGGTTTCGATCATCGAAAGGTAGAGCTCGGGCTTGCGCTCGAGGATCCAAGGGTTGATGCCGCTGTCACCGTCCTCGCGGGTGCGGATCTGCGAAATGCTCTCAATACCGCCGGCAATCATGGCCGGGACGCCCTCGACAACGATGCGTCCCGCCGCCATCGCGATGGCCTGCAGACCGGAAGCACAAAAGCGGCTCGCCACGGCACCGGCGATCGTGATCGGCAGGCCGGCACGGATGACGGCTTGACGCGCCACGTTGCGGCCGTTGGTGCCTTCGGGATAGCCGCAACCCAGAATCGCGTCCTCGATCATGGCCGGATCAATGCCGGCGCGCTCCACAGCGGCGCGCACGGCAAAGGCAGCGAGCGTGGATCCGGGCGTGATATTGAATTCGCCGCGGTGTGACTTGGTCAGTGGCGTGCGGGCGGTAGAGACGATGACGGCTTCGCGCATGTTGTTTTCCTGATGGATGGGTTGAACGGCTTATTCGGATTGATTCAGTCTGGCGAAATCCTTGCCCTGCCCGACCAGTTCGACCAGCAAGGGCGAGGCCTGCCAGAACAAGGGGTCTTCTTTGGCGAATTCGCGGATGTCGGCCAGCACCTGGGCCAGGCCAATCGTGTCGGCGTATTTCATCGGGCCGCCGCGGTGCCGCGGAAAGCCATAACCATAGAGAAAGGTGACGTCGACATCGAGTGGTCGCAGCGCAATGCGTTGCTGTACCACGTTGGCACCTTCGTTGATCATGGCAGCCATGTAGCGGCGCATGATTTCGTCGTCGGTAAAACTGCGCGGCGTGATGCCGGCGCGCACGCGCTCGGCGTCGATGATGGCCTCCACTTCAGGATCGGGCACACCGGTGCGTGCGCCATCCGGATATAGGTAATAGCCGCGCCCCGTCTTTTGCCCGAACCAGCCGCGCTCGCAGATGCGGTCGGCGATCTGCACATAGCGGGCCTCGGGGTTGCGTGTAGCCGCCTTGCGTTTGCGGGTCGCCCAGCCGATGTCGCCACCGGCCAGATCCGACACCTGAAAAGGCCCCATCGGGTAACCGAAGTTGCGCACGGCGCGGTCGATCTGGTAGGGCGAGGCGCCGTCTTCCATCATGTGGTCGGCCGCCTGCCGATAGGCCGCAAGAATCCGGTTGCCGATGAAACCATCGCACACGCCAGCCCGCACCGGCACTTTGCGCAATTTCTTGGCCAGCTCAAACGCGGTGGCCACGACGTCTGCACTGACCTTGGCCGGAACCACGATCTCCAGCAATTTCATGATGTTGGCCGGAGAGAAAAAGTGCAAGCCGACGACGTCCGCCGGCCGCGAAATGCTGGCCGCAATGACGTCGATGTCGAGATACGAGGTGTTGGTGGCCAGCACCGCGCCGGGTTTGCAAACGCGGTCCAGTTCGGCGAAAACTTCTTTCTTGACCGCCATGTCCTCGAACACCGCCTCGATCACCATATCAGCGGCCGCCAGCGCGTCGTACGTGGTGCTGCCAGCGAAACGTGCCAGTGTGGCAGCCTTGGCGGCCGGTGTCATGCGGCCCTTGGCGATCAGGGCGTCGTAAACCTTTTCCACATGCGCGCGGCCACGCGCCAGCGCCACTTCATCACGTTCAATCATCGTGACCGGCAGACCGGCCTCGAGCACAGCCACGGCGATGCCGGCACCCATCGTGCCGCCGCCGACGATGCCGACATGCGTGATAGCACGCGGCTGCGTGTTGCGCGTCTCGGGAGCCTTGAGCACTTCGCGCTCGGCGAAAAAGGCATGAACGAGTCCAGCGCGTTGCGGGCTTTCCAGGCACTGCAAGAACAGCTTGCGCTCCATGCGCATGCCCTCGTCAAACGGCTGAGTCAGCGCGACCTCAACGGCTTCGACTATCTTCAGCGGCGAGAACAGGCCGCGCGAGATTTTGGTGGTCTGGGTACGCGCCGCCTCGATTGCAGCCTGGTTTGCTGCCCGGTCCGACAGCCCACCTGCATCGCCCGTGCGACGAACCGGCGCCTGCGTGGCCAGCAATTCCTGGACATAGGCCAAGCCATCGGCCCGAATGTCGGTGCCGGCGCCGAGCCGGTCAACCAGACCAAGCTGGTGCGCTTCGCCAGCGCCGATGTGGCGACCGCTGAGCATCAAATCCAAAGCGGCTTTGGCGCCGATCAAACGCGGTGTACGTTGCGAGCCGCCGGCACCCGGCATCAAGCCGAGCAGCACTTCTGGCAGCCCCAGCTTGACATCCGCCGCCGCCAACCGGTAGTGCGCCGCCAGAGCGATCTCCAACCCACCGCCCAAGGCCGCGCCATGAATCGCTGCGACCACCGGTTTGCTGCAGGCCTCGATCTGCTGGCAGACATCCGGCAATGAGGGGGGCAGAGGCGGCTTGCCGAACTCGCGGATATCGGCGCCCGCAATAAAGTTTCGCCCCGTCCCCAGGATAAGCACCGCCTGGACAGCGGGGTCGGCATTGGCTGCATCGATCGCAGCTGCAATGCCACGCCGTACGTCCACACCGAGCGCGTTAACGGGCGGGTTGTTGATGGTGACGAGAAGTACGTTGCCCTGCAGTTCGCGCGCGACGACTTCGGTTGATGGGTTCTGGCTCATATCGGCTATTTCAAAATCAAAAATGGTTCGCATAGCGAAACATTGGTTTGCAATAATATGGTTACGAACCATAACCGATTTTTCACCTGCAGCGCGAAAAGTTTGTGAGTTCTCTGTCACGCACCGGACATCAATCGCAGATAGCCGGCTGCGTTAGTTGGGCAACAGGGGCACGCAGTGGATCTATTTCAGGCGTGATGCAGAACAAAAATGCTTCGACAGTAGACCGCTATGCGAAATTCTTGTTCGCAAAATATTGACAATCTCACTTCAACTATGTAACTATCCAGCCCAATTTATCCGGGATCGCGATCGGTTGCGACACAAACGAATGGAATCGGCACATGGAAGATCAGATTCAGACATTGGGTGATGAGGAAGTTAGCAAAGATCGGCAATTCGTTAACGCTTTGGCGCGCGGGCTCGAGATACTGCGCTGTTTTCGACCGGGAGAAAAGTACCTGAGCAACACGGAGATGGCCAAGCGAACCGGAATGCCCAAACCGACCATCTCGCGGCTCACCTACACGCTATCCAAACTCGGCTATCTCGGTTTTTCAAGCGATCGTGGGCAGTATTACTTGGGCTCAGGGGTGCTTTCGCTCGGCAACTCCCTGCTCTCCAATCTGGATGTGCGCAAACTGGCCCGCCCGGCGATGCGCGAGCTTGCTGAGCATTCGCAAGCCAGCGTCGCCATCGGCATCCGGGACCGACTGGACATGGTGTACATCGAAACCTGCAGAAGCACTTCGGCCGTCACACTGCGCCGTGATGTCGGCTCGCGCCTCCCGATCGCCACTACCGCGATGGGCAAAGCCCTTTTATGCGCACTACCGCAAGCCGAACGCGACTTTTTGATGGACCACATCCGCCTGAATAATGAAGAAAAATGGCCGCAGATCAAAACCAATCTGGAACAGGCACTGAAGGACTATCAAGACTACGGTTTTTGCATCACGGTTGGTGAGTGGGAGTCCAACATCAATTCCGTTGGCGTGCCATTGATCGATCCAAACGGAGAAGAAATGATGGCCTTCAATTGTGGCGGTCCGGCCTTCCTGTTGCCGCGTGAAACCTTGATGGCTGATCTCGGACCGCGCTTGGTACAACTGGTTCACAACGTGGAAGTGAATATGGGGCGTCATTCAACGTAGCGGACACGAAATGACAAAAGCGACGTCGTGAGCACTCTTCAGCAGGGCGCCTTCGGCGCAATGGCCACCGCGCAGTATTTGAATTCCGGTATCTTGCCAAAGGGGTCGAGCGCGGCGTGGGTCAGCAGATTGGCGGCCGCCTCGCGGTAGGCAAAGGGCATGAAGACCGTGCCGTCGGGCGTGCCGTCGTCGCGGCGCAAAGCGACATCGAGGCTGCCACGGCGCGAGCGCAGACTGACCCGTGCGCCGGGGAGCAATCCCATCCGATCCAACTCACGGCCATTGAGCGAGGCCGTAGCCTGCGGCTCCAGCGCATCGAGCACGCGTGAGCGCCGCGTCATGCTGCCGGTATGCCAATGCTCCAACTGGCGCCCGGTGATCAGCGCAAACGGGTAATCGGCATCGGGCTTCTCGGCGGCGGCAATGAGCGTCGTCGGTACCAGATGCGCCTTGCCATCGGACGTGGCAAAACGTTCCATGAAGACCGTCGGCTGGCCCGGGTCATCGGCGCTCAGGCAGGGGTAGGTCACGCTGCCCTCAGCCTGCAATCGCTCCCATGTGATGCCGCCAATCGCCGCCGCCATGGCCTGTCGCATCTCTTCATAAACAGCGGCGACACCATGGTGCTCACCCGCATAGTTCCAGTTCAGATCGAAGCGCTGCGCAATTTGCTGAATGATCCACAAATCCGCCCTCGCCTGCCCCGGCGGCGCAATCGCCTGTCGCCCAAGCTGCAGCATGCGGTCGGTGTTGCTCACCGAGCCGGTCTTCTCGGGCCAGGCCGTGGCCGGCAGCACGACGTCAGCCAACCAGGCGGTCTCGGTCAGAAAGATGTCCTGCACCACCAGATGCGACAGGCTGGCCAGGGCGTGGCGCGCGTGGTTCAGATCGGGGTCACTCATGGCCGGGTTCTCGCCCATGATGTACATGCCGTGCACCTTGTGCGAATCGCTGTCAGCAACCAGCATCTTGTCCATGATCTCGACCACCGTGTAGCCGGGCGTGGCGTCGAGCTGACAGCCCCAGAACTGTTCGAACCAGGCGTGCGCTGCGGGGTCGCTCACGCGCTGGTAGTTCGGGAACATCATCGGAATCAGGCCGGCGTCGCTGGCACCTTGCACATTGTTCTGGCCGCGCAGCGGGTGCAAGCCCGAGCCCGGCTTGCCGATCTGCCCTGTCACCATGCACAGGGCCATCAGCGCGCGCACGTTGTCGGTACCGTGCACGTGCTGGCTGACGCCCATGCCCCACAAAATCATCGCTGCCTTGGCACCGGCGTAGGCACGCGCCACCTCTCGGATGCTGGCAGCGGCAATACCGCAGACCGGCGCCATCGCTTCCGGGCTGAAGCCCCGCACATCTGAGCGCACCGCTTCGAAATTGCTGACGCGCGCCGCAATGAAAGCGGGGTCGGTCAGGCCCTCGTCGATCACGGTGTAAATCATGGCGTTGATCAGGGCCACATCGCTGTCGGCCTTGAAGCGAAGATTGCGCCAGGCGTGACGATCCAGGTCGGTGCCGCGTGGATCGGCCACCACGATCTTCAGGCCGCGTTTGGCCGCGTTCTTCATCCAGGTCGCGGCCACTGGGTGATTGCTGCCGGTGTTGGAACCAATCACCAGAATCAGGTCGGCGTGCGCCACGTCGCTGACCTGGTTGCTCACCGCACCCGAGCCGACCCCTTCGAGCAGCGCGGCGACACTCGATGCGTGACACAGGCGCGTGCAGTGGTCGACGTTGTTGGAACCAAAACCGGTGCGCACCAGTTTCTGGAACAGATAGGCTTCTTCGTTGCTGCCCTTGGCCGAACCAAAACCCGCCAATGCCTTCGGCCCGAACCGATCACGCAAATTCTTCAGGCCACCCGCAGCGTGCGCCAAAGCTTCTTCCCAACTTGCTTCGCGAAAGACACTGGCCCAATCTGCCGGGTCGCGCGTCAGCAGCAGGTCCTTGGGCACGTCGGTGCGCCGGATCAGCGGTTTGGTCAAACGGTGCGCGTGGTGCACATAGTCAAAACCAAAGCGGCCCTTGACGCACAGGCGCCCGTGATTGGCCGGGCCGTCACGCCCCTGCACGCCGATGATTTTTTCGTCCTTGACCTCGTAGCTGAGTTGGCAACCGACACCGCAAAACGGGCAGACCGAGTCCACCACGCGGTCAACGCGCTGCGAACCGCTGCGGCCGCGCGGCAGCAGTGCACCAGTCGGACAGGCCTGCACGCATTCGCCACAGGCCACGCAGCTGCTCGCTCCCAGAGCGTCGCTCAGGTCAAACACGATCCGGCTCTCGGCGCCACGGCGCGCGTAGCCGATGACGTCGTTAACCTGCAAGTCGCGGCAGGCGCGCAGGCAGCGCGTGCACTGGATGCAGGCGTCCAGATTGACATCGATGGCGGGGTGCGACAGATCGGGCACCACCGGCTCACGGCGCAAGGCTTGCAAAGCAGGCCGTGGCCTCACACCCAGGCGCTGCGCCCAATCGCTGAGTTCGCCATGCGGCAAGGCGGCATCATCACCGAGCCACTTGTGGCCACGCTCGGGCAGGTCCGACAGCAGCAGTTCCAGCACCATGCGCTGACTGCTCTTGGCGCGTGCATTGTCGCTGTGCACCACCATGCCGCTGGCCGGACTGCGGCAGCAACTCGCCGCCAGCGCGCGTTCGCCCTCGATCTCGACCACGCAGGCACGGCAGTTGCCGCTCGATGGCAGGCCCTCCTTGTGGCACAGATGGGGAATATCCACACCGTGGCGCTGCGCCGCTTGCAGGATGCTCTCGCCGTCCAGGGCTTGGACCGAAGCGCCGTTCAGCGTGAACTCAATCATGGCTTGCGCGACGCATGTTGTGCCGCTCCATCAAGGCAATGCGTAGCCCGTATGGAGCGCAGCGCAATACGGGGTTGGCACCGCAAAGCTGTCCCCGTATTGCGCCTTTGGCTTCATACGGGCTACAAAAGCGATGACGATTGTTCTGGGTCATGATTGGCCTTCATCAACCAACCTCGTGCGCAAAGTACTTCTGCACGCAGCGCACTGGGTTCGGCGCCGCTTGGCCCAAGCCGCAGATGGAGGCGTCTGCCATGACGGTGCACAAGTCGTCCAACGTGGCCTGATCCCAGACCGGCGCTTGCATCAGTTGCAGCGCCTTGGCGGTGCCAACGCGGCACGGCGTGCACTGGCCGCAGCTCTCGGCGGCAAAGAAGCGCATGGCATTGAGCGCCGCGTCACGCGCGCGGTCGTGCTGGCTCAGCACGACGATGGCGGCCGAGCCGATGAAGCAGCCGTAGGGCTGCAGCGTGTCGAAGTCCAGTGCCAGATGGCTCAGGCTGGCCGGCAGGATGCCACCTGAAGCGCCGCCCGGCAGATAGGCATAGAGCGTGTGGCCGACCTGCATGCCGCCGCAGTATTCGTCAATCAGTTCCTGCACCGAGATGCCGGCTGGCGCGCGCTTGACACCGGGCTGTTTGACACGGCCGCTGACGCTGAAAGAACGCAGACCGTGGCGAGCCTGACGCCCGAAGGCGGTGAACCACTGCGGCCCGTTCTCCAGGATCTCGCGCAACCCGTACAGCGTCTCGAAGTTGTGCACCAGCGTTGGCCGCCCAAACAGGCCAACCTCGGCCACATAGGGCGGGCGCAGGCGCGGCTCACCACGTTTGCCTTCGATGCTCTCGATCATGGCCGACTCTTCGCCACAGACATAGGCGCCAGCGCCACGGCGCAGTTCGATCTGCGGCAGCGCACAAGGCGGGTCTGCCTGCAGCAACTCGATCTCGCGCAACAACATATGGCGCGCGGCGTGGTACTCGTCGCGCAGGTAAATCGTGCAGACCTCGGTGCCCACGACCTGCGCGGCAATCAGCATGCCTTCGAGAAAGCGGTGCGGGTCGCGCTCCAGATAAGTGCGGTCCTTGAAAGTGCCGGGCTCGCCCTCGTCGAGGTTGACCACCAGCCTGCGCGGTGCGCTCTGTTCACGCACGATGCGCCACTTGCGCGCGGCCGCAAAACCGGCACCACCAAGGCCGCGCAGCCCCGAATCCTCAATGCAGTGCAGCAGGTCTTCGGCGGCTTCCTCGCCGTTAACCACGCTGGCCGCCAGCACGTAGCCACCCTGTGCACGGTAGGCATCAAAGCCAACAAAATCGACATCGGTCGGCGTGGCATCGATGCGCGCCAGCGTCTGCTGCGGCGTGTCGCTGAGCGCCCGTTGCACCGCCTGCTGCACAGCAGCCGAATCGGCCCGCGGCAGCGCACACTGACCGACCATGACCGCCGGCGCTTGCTCGCAACGGCCCAGACAGGGCGCAGCCACCACGCGCACAGCGGTTCCCAGCAGCGCGGGCAAGCGTGCCAGCAAATCGGCCGCACCGGCCATGGCGCAACTCTGGCTGTCGCACACGCGCACCGTCACTGCGGGCGGATTTTGCCCGTCAAGCAGAACGTCAAAGTGATGGTAGAAAGTGGCAACCTCATAGACCTCGGCCAAGCCCAGGCGCATGTCGCTGGCCAGTGCCACCAGATGGCGCTCGAACAAGCCGTGGTAAGCATCGTTAAGCAGGTGCAGGTGCTCGATCAGCAGTTGGCGCGCATGGCCGTCGGGCGGCGGCGCGCCGATCAGCGCACGCAGTTCCCGCAGCGAACCTTGATCGGGCTGACGGCCCTTGAGTTGCGCCAGGCGGCGCGCGCTCTGGCGCAACGCGTCAGGCGTCACCGGCATCTCCGGCGCGGCGGACTTCGGCAGGTGACAGGGTGACAGGACACATGGCGGCCAAGCTTACCACCCGGACGCAAACGCTTGTTCAGTTAACTGGCTTGCGCCGCTCTTCCTGACGCCGGGGTCCGTCGCGCCCTTCTTCTGCGTCCTTGGGCTTACCTTCGGCCGGCGTCACCCGCTGGCCCCGTGGCTCTTCTTTCGGTCCGACCTGACCTTGCGCCGGTGCGGGTGCCGCTGCTGGTGCTGGTGCTGGTACCGCAACAGGTGCCTTGCTCGCAGGCACTGGCGCACGGGCGTCAACCGGTTTTGCAAGTGGCACTGGCACAGCAGCAACCGGCACGACAACTTTCGGCTCGGGCGCACGCGGTGGTGGCTGTACTGGTGGCTGCGGCCGAGCCTGCTGCTGTGGCTGAACCGTGGGCTGCGGCTGCGGCCGAGCCTGCTGCTGTGGCTGAACCGGGGGCTGCGGCTGTGGTCGCGCCTGCTGCTGTGGCTGAACCGAGGGCTGCGGCGTAGCTGGCATTTGCGGGCTCAACACGGGCGCGGCATTGACCGGCGCACGCTGTGGCCCATTGTCGCGACCCTGCGGTCGTGCACGCGGCTCGGGGGCCGGTGCTGGCACTTTGATTGGCGGCACGATGCGGATCACGGCCGGGCGCTCAAAACTGCGCGCTGGCGGCAAGTTGACCGCGGGTGCAGCGTTACTGCGGCGGCGCTCGCCTGGCGTCAACGGGGGCGCTGCCACGAGCGGTGCCCGGCCGAGCAGCTCGGGCGATACGCGGACCGCCGCACCCGGCACATGTTGCGAGTGAATGAAAGTGTTTCTCGGCACGGCAATCACGGCGCCGGGTATGTGTCGATTGGCGTAGCTGCGATCATCCCGGTCCCGTGTGTTGTAGCTGTTGTTGATCACGCTGACGCTGATGACCGTGTTGCTGCGGTTGATATTTTCAAAATAACTGCGGCTGGTCACATAGGACGGCCGGTAGACTTCGCGCGGCGCCAGCGCAAACCAGCCGATGCCCCCGCCGTTGCCACTGCTGATCGCCAGGCCGAAGTTGTCACCACCGACAAACGCCACCAAGGCTGGCGCGTAGTAGGCGCGAGTGCGCATCGGGCCTGGCACCCAGGCCCAGCGATTGCCCAGATTGGCCCAGCGGCCGTAATGGGATACGGCAAACCCCCAGGGCGCGTCATCAACCCAGGTCCAGCCCCAGGGCTCAATCCAGGTCCAATGCCCATCGCGGTAGGGTGCCCAGTCGGGTCCAACCTGATTCGGGTACCAGACGTTGCCATAAGTCGCGTCGACACCCCAGACGCCATTGGCATCCAGGTCCTGGTAACCGATCACGTCGCGCGAGACATAGCGCGCCGACACCGAGCGGTCCAAGGCACGGTCACGCTCACTGGCCCAGCGGTCGAACTCATCGGGACGCGGCGCGGCAAGAAACTCGTTGTCGCGCAAGTCATTGCCGCGGAACCGATAACGTTGCTGCGCATCGATGAGATAGCCGGCACCCGGCCCCGATACTTCGGCCTGCCCGCTGCGCACGATGACATCGGTCAGATTGCCTTGCGGGTCCACCGCGATGCGGTAGTCACCCCGCTGGCGCAGCGTGAGCGCGAGCTGTGGCGTGATGACCTCGAACACCTGATTGGCTGCCAGACGCCGCACACGCAGGTTCAGACTGCCTTGTGTCAATTGCAGTTGCGTGCTGGCGTCATCAAGATTGAGAACCGTGATGCCGGTACTGGCATGCATGCGTATCAGCGTGCCACCGTCCTGGATTTCTGCCCGTGCGCCCTCTTCGACCCAAAGGCGGTCACCAATGCTCAGGGGGCGATTGAGCGTGGCCTGGTCCCAGGCGTCCTCGCCCGCAACCGACAGGCTGACCGCGCCCGCCAGGTAACCCAGACGTGCCACGCGGGACGGTGGGTCGGCGCTGGCCGCCGCGCTGAAGACCAGCGCCGCAAACCCAATGATGGAGGCAAAAGCCCGAACCCAAAAAGACTGTGTCTGCATGTCGATACCTCGCAAAATGGCGCAACTGCCGCAACCGGCAGGCCTGCCACCCTAACGCGCCAGCCGCCAGTTTGGACACCCTGCATTACGTTCTGTTGCAATGATGGCAGGACTCAGCATACGCCACGCAGCCGAGCAGATCTGTCCGCTGGCGCACCGTTCGGCAGACGCAGATCAGGTCTCTTTCGAGATCGTGATGGTCGGGAACTTGGACGAGAAGTCCTTGTTTTTGGCCGCAATCGCCACCGCAACCTTGCGTGCCACCGACTTGTAGATGCCCGCCACTTCGCTCTCGGAATCTGACACCACCGTCGGCTTGCCGCTGTCGGCCTGGACCCGGATCTGCATCGTCAGTGGCAACGCGCCGAGGTATTCCATACCGTATTCGGCCGCCATCTTCTTGCCGCCGTCGGCGCCAAAAATATGCTCGATATGGCCACAGTTGCTGCACACGTGCACCGCCATGTTCTCGACGATGCCCAGGATCGGCACGCCGACCTTCTCGAACATCTTGATGCCCTTGCGCGCATCGAGCAGCGCAATGTCCTGCGGTGTCGTCACGACCACGGCGCCGGTCATCGGCACGCGCTGTGACAGCGTGAGCTGAATGTCGCCGGTGCCCGGTGGCATGTCCACCACCAGGTAATCGAGATCGCGCCAATTGGTCTGACGCAGCAACTGCTCCAGCGCCTGGGTTGCCATCGGACCGCGCCAGATCATGGCCTCGTCCTGCGCCACCAGAAAACCGATCGACATCACCTGCACGCCGTAGTTCTCCAGCGGCTCCATGGTCTGGCCATCGGTGCTCTCGGGCTGACCGCTGATGCCCATCATCATGGGAATGCTCGGGCCGTAAATGTCGGCATCAAGCAAGCCCACACTGGCGCCTTCAGCCGCCAGTGCCAGTGCCAGATTCACTGCGGTGGTGCTCTTGCCAACGCCGCCCTTGCCGGATGCCACGGCCACGATGTTCTTCACCTTGGGCAGCAACTGCACGCCGCGCTGCACGGCATGCGCCGTGATCCGCATATTGATGTTGACCGACACATTGTTGACACCAGAGACGCCTTTGGCGGCTGCGATCAGTGCACTGCGAAAGCCCGGTATCTGGCTCTTGGCCGGGTAGCCCAGATCGACATCGAAAGCCACATCGCCATCGGTGATGGCGAGGTTTCTGATCGATTTGGACGACACGAAATCGTGCCCGGTATTGGGATCGATGACGCTCTTGAGTGCGTCCATCACTTGCTGTTGCGTTACGGTCATTGGTTACTTCTCCTGAGGGCGATAGTCTAGCGAAGAAAAAAATAACCCTTAAGGCTCTATCAAGATACGGGTTTACCCCGGGAGATGCGATTCGGATCAGGGCCAGATAATGGTTCCATGCCGAATGAAACGCCCCCCAGCAATGCCACCGGCCTGATGCTCAGTGGCGGTGGCGCCCGTGCCGCCTACCAAGTCGGCGTGCTCGAAGCCATCGCCGACATTCGCAAGGCCGCCGGCGCGCCCCGCGATGTCAATCCTTTCCCCATCATCACCGGCACTTCGGCCGGCGCCCTCAACGCGGCAGCCCTGGCCTGCGGCGCGGATGATTTCGATGGCGCCGTGCGCCGCCTGGTCGAGATCTGGAAAAACATCCATGCCGATCAGGTCTATCGCTCCGACCGTTTCAGCATGTTGCGCTCGGGCGCCTCGCTGATGGGTTTGCTGGCACTGGGCTGGCTGGTGGCGAAGTGGCAGCACAAGACACCGCGCTCGCTGCTCAACAACGCACCGCTGCACGAGTTGCTGACCCGCATGGTGCCGCTGCAACGCCTGCCGCAGTTGTTTGAACAGGGTCACATGCAGGCGCTGGCGGTCTCGGCATCGAGCTACAGCAGCGGCGAGCACATCACTTTTTTTGAAGGAAAAGCAGAGCTTCAGCCCTGGATACGCTCGCAGCGGCGCGCCGTGCGCGAGCGCATCACCTACTCGCATCTGCTGGCCTCCTCGGCCATTCCCTTTGTCTTTCCGGCCACGCAACTGGCGCTGGAGCGGCACATGGAATACTTCGGCGACGGCTCGATGCGCCAGTCGGCGCCGATTGCCCCGGCGATTCATCTGGGTGCCAACAAGATTCTGGTGGTGGGCGCCGGGCGCATGGCGGAACCCAAGGACGAAGCCCACCTGCACATCAATCTGGCCTATCCCTCACTGGCGCAGATTGCCGGTCACGCGCTCTCGAGCATCTTTCTGGATTCGCTGACCGTGGACCTGGAACGCATTCGCCGCATCAACCAGACGATCTCGCTGGTGCCGCCCGAAGTACGCAGCGCCAGTGCGCTGCGCCACGTTGATCTGCTGCTGATCTCGCCCTCGCAACGCCTGGACGCCATTGCCACACGCCACATCAACGACCTGCCGCCGGCGGTGCGCACCATGCTCGGCGGCGTTGGTGTCTCAACCAAGGCCGCCGACGTGAAGGGCTCGGCGCTGGCGAGCTACCTGCTGTTTGAGTCCAATTTCACACGGGAACTGATGGCCCTGGGCTACGCCGACGCGCAGCGCCAGCAATCGGAAATCTGCAAATTCTTTGGCTGGACCGACTCGATGGCCGCAGGCGTGTGCCCGCTGCCCTCGGTCGACGTGGAGCGCCGCGTCGATCCGCTGAGAATCTAAAGCGCCGCTGTGCCGTAACGCTGGCGTGCCAGCGCCGCACCTGCTGCGAGTGCGGCGAGTTTCTTTTCTGCAACCTCGCGGCTCATCGGCGCCAGACCGCAATTGGTGCACGGGAAAATCCGGTTCTTCGGCACAAACTGCAGTGCCCGCCCGATCGTGTCGGCCACCTGCTCGGCGGTCTCAATCTCGTCGCTGGCGACGTCAATGACGCCAACCATCACGTCCTTACCCGCCAGCAGCGCCATCAGATCGGGCGGCACGTGCGAGTGGTAGCACTCCAGGCTGACCTGCTGAATACTGCTCTTGGCCAAGGCCGGGAAGATGGCCTCGTACTGGCGCCATTCTTTGCCCAGGGTTTCTTTCCAGTCGACGTTGGCCTTGATGCCGTAGCCGTAGCAGATGTGCACGGCGGTGGTACAGGTCAGGCCCTGTGCGGCACGTTCGAGCGCTTTCACGCCCCAGTCGGCCGCGTCCTGCATATAAACATTGAAAGCCGGCTCGTCGAACTGGATGATGTCAACACCATCGGCCTGCAGCGCCAGCGCCTCCTGATTGAGCAGTTCGGCAAAGGCCATCGCCATCTTGACCTTGTCGCCATAAAAACGATCCGCCACCGTGTCCACAATCGTCAGCGGCCCGGGCAGCGTGAACTTGAGCTTCTTCTTGGTGTGGGCGCGCGCCAGTTGCGCTTCAAAAGCATGGACCCGGCCCTTGAGCCGCAGCGGTGCAATCACTTGGGGCACCTGCGCGTCGTAGCGGCCATTGCGAATGCCCATCGTGACCTTGTGCTCGAAGTCGATGCCTTCGACCTGCTCCAGAAAGCCGTGCACGAAATGCTGGCGCGACTGTTCACCATCGCCAATGATGTCCAGGCCTGCATCTTCCTGCTCCTTGATCCACAGCAGCGTGGCGTCCGCCTTGGCCTGCTGCAGCTCGGCGCCCTGCACCTTCCACTGCGGCCAGAGCTTTTCGGTCTCGGAGAGCCAGGCCGGTTTGGGCAGGCTGCCAGCGATGGCGGTTTGAAACAGAGGGCTTGTTTGCGGCATGGGGTGTCCAATCAGGAAGGGGGAATCCGGGTGTGGGCTGGATTCTGCCATGGGTCTAGTCAAGACGTCGCGCTGTCGCGCCCCGGACCAGACCCTGCAATGCGCTCTGGTAGCATGCGGGCCAACAGACAAAACACCGCAACGCCAGCGTGTTCGTCGGAACCTTGGCGCACTGCTCGTTTAGCTACAGGAAATCCATGAAGAAGACCGTTCCGTTCTCACTCCCTCTGGTTTGTGGCCTGATCGCAACCGCACTGCTTGGTTGCGGTGGCAAAGGCGATGCTGCAGCACCGGCCGCGGCGGCCAGCGCGCCAGCCGTCGCCGCGTCGGGCGCCGGCCCGGCGGTCACTGTCAGCACCGTACGCGCACTCAAACGCGATATGCGCGTGCTGCTCGAAGCAGCCGGAACAGTGTCGCCATTGACCAGCGTTGATGTGCGCTCCCAGGTCACGAACATCATCAGCAAGGTGCACATCAAAGACGGTCAATTTGTCAAGGCCGGGGAACTGCTGTTCACACTCGATGCGCGTACCGACGAAGCCAATGTCGCCAAGGCGCAGGCGCAACTGGCCAAGGACAATGCGGCACTGGCCGACGCGCAGCGGCAATGGGTCCGGGCTCAGCAACTGCTGGCTCAGAACTTCATCTCGCAGGGCGCCGTCGATACCAGCAAAGCGCAAGTCGATTCGCAGTTGGCCGCCGTGGCCGCTGATCAGGCCGCCATCGACGCGGCGCGCGTTGCCCTCTCTTACGCCCGCATCGTGGCTCCGAACGCCGGACGCGCCGGTATCGTTGCGGTATCGGCTGGCAACGCGGTGCAGGCCAATGTCACGCCACTGGTGACGATCACACAACTCGATCCGATTGCCGTGGCTTTCAGCATTCCCCAGCGCAACCTGAGCGATGCGCTGGCCGCACTCAAGGACGGCGGCGCCGAAGTGACGGCGGCGCTGGGCGAGAAAGCCGAACGCTTCACCGGGCACCTGAAGTTTGTCGACAACGCGGTCGATGCCAACTCCGGCTCGGTCAAGGTCAAAGCGGTCTTTGCCAACCCGGGTGGCAAGCTCTGGCCCGGCGCCTTTGTCCAGGTCTCGCAGACTGTGAGCACACTCAAGGATGCAGTGGTGATACCGCAGGCCTGCGTCATCCAGAGCGCACGCGGGGCCATCGTCTACGTCGTGCAAGACGGCAAAGCGATCCTCAAGCCAGTGCAAGTCCTGTACGCACAAGGCGAGGATGCAGCGATCAGCGGTGTCAATGCCGGTGAAACCGTGGTCCTGGTCGGCAAGCAGAATCTGCGTCCCGGATCAAGCGTGGTCGAGCGCGCCAAGGGTGAAGGCGCCAACGCCGCCACCAGCAAGCAGCCGGCCCAGCCATGAACCTGTCCGAACTTTTCATCCGGCGTCCGGTGATGACGATCCTGCTCAACGCAGCGATCGTACTGGCCGGTCTCCTGGGCTATCGCAACATCCCGGTAGCGGCCTTGCCGAGCTATGACACACCCGTCATCAACGTCTCCGCGACGCTGGCCGGCGCCAATCCGGAAACCATGGCCAGCTCGGTGGCGCTGATGCTGGAAAAACAGTTCCAGACCGTCCCGGGACTCAAAACCATCAGTTCCACCAGCACCCTTGGCAATACCTCTCTGACGCTGGAGTTTGACGAAGGCCGCAACGTCGACGCGGCATCGGTCGATGTGCAAGCGGCGCTGCTGCGCGCGCAGCGCTTCCTGCCCATCGAAATGACAGCAACGCCGTCCTACCGCAAGGTCAATCCGGCCGATGCGCCGATTCTTTTGCTTGCATTGACCTCGCCTTCGGTCAACCCGTCCGATCTGCAGGATTACGCCGAGCATCTGATTTCGCCGACGCTGACCACCATCGACGGCGTAGCCCAGGTCAACATCTTCGGCGCCAAGCGCTATGCGGTACGGGTGCGCGTGCAACCGGAGGCGCTGTCGGTTCGCAACATCAGCCTGGATGAATTGAGCGCGGCGCTCAAGGCCGCCAACGTCAACACGCCGGTGGGCACCTTCGACGGCCCGAACCAGACGCTGACATTGCAGGCGAATCGGCAACTCAAAAGCGCTGCGGATTTTTCTGACCTGATCGTCAGCACGCGTGGCGGCAACCCGGTGCGCCTGCGCGATGTAGCCCAGGTTGAAGACAGTCTGGAAACACTCAAGAGTTGGGCCACACTGAACGGTGAAAACTCCATCACCATCGTTGTGCAGCGCCAGCCCGGCGCGAATACGGTGAAAGTGGTTGACGCGGTGCGCGCGACCTTGCCCAAGCTGCAGAGCCAGATGCCGCAATCCGTCTCCATGACGGCCGTCAACGACCGCTCGGTGTCTGTGCGCGAAGCACTGCACGATGTCTCGCTCACGCTGCTGGGCACGATTGGGCTGGTGGTGCTGGTGATCTTTCTCTTTCTGCGCCGTTTTGTCGCGACCGTGATTCCGACCCTGTCGCTGCCGGTCTCGCTGATCGGCGCGGTAGCCCTGCTCTGGGGCTTCTCCTACAGTCTGGACAACATCTCGCTGCTGGGACTGACGCTGGCCGTGGGTCTGGTGGTGGACGACGCC
>CAITXW010000475.1 GCA_903896425.1 uncultured beta proteobacterium
CCAGTCGGCGCGCTCGATGGCGTTCTGGTCACCCACCACCAGCGCCGCGATCAAACCGGCGAACTGGCGCTGCGCCACGCGCTCGAATATGCGCTCGCGCACCTGCTGACGCGCCAGTTCCACCGGATGCCAGCCGGTTTGCCCCAGGCGCAACGGTGCCGCGTCAGCCTTGCCGGCGCGCACGTAACCGCTGGCCTGCAGACCCTGCTCCCACAGCCAGAGTTCATAGTCAAATCCAAAGGGATTGCTGGCACCATGCGGCGCCTTCAAGCGCACCGTCAGTTGCCAGCGTTCGCCCGCCTGCAGGGGGGCCGGTTGCGCGTGCATCGGCGCCAGCAACTCGGCGTCGCGCCCGACATCGGCATCGGCGTACCAACTCAGGTAGAGATTGGCCGGCAGGCGCAGCGCCCTGCCCTCGCGCTGCGCCGCTTCAACCGCGAAACGAAAGCGCAGGCCAGCCTCGCTGCGTTGCGGCATGGCAGTCACAATCCCGGTCACTTGCAGATCACGTCCCTCCAGACCGGGCTGCAGCGCATCCGACAGAAAGACGCCAGCACGCAGCCCGATGCTGGCAAAGGCCAGCAGCGCAAAGCTCAGGGTCATCGCGACCATACGCCAGCGCATGGCGAACCCGCGCCGCAGTGCCACCCAGGCCGACAGCGCGGCCCCCAGCAGCAGCACCGCATACAGCAACGGCTCGCTCAGCACTGCCTGCTGCAATTGCAACGCACTTCCCATGATCCAGCCCAGCAAGGCCGGGGACAGCAAGCGCGCCAAAGCAGGAAGGTGGGCGCGCATGCAAGCGTCCTACAAGGCCAACACCTGACGCGGATCAGTCTGGCGCAGCCAGCCTTCGAATTCATCGACCAATTGCGCACTGGCGGCCGTGGCGGCGCGCCAGGCGCGCGAGCGGCCAGCCTGATCGGCCCCATAGAACATGAAGTCACTTCGGTCTGGCAGTTTGCCGTTGGGCAGCGTTTTAACCCACAGCGGATTCGGCGCCAGCAGCACCATGTTGTCGAGAAACGGTGTTGCCCCGTGCCGCCAGCGCAGGTGCTTGTCGAGCCAACCCGGCACCACCGCTTTCTGAAAATGCGGGTACAGCACCAGGCCCTTCATAGGCGCGCCGGCATAGTTCAGGTGCAGGTGGTAATCGGTCAGGCCGCCATCCCAGTAGGCGCCGCGCGGCGCGCCAGCGACGTCATGCACTGCCTGCAGCACGAAGGGTATCGAACAACTGGCTTGCAGCGCCTGACTGAAATTGACCTCACTGAGATCAACTCTGCGCGTCGGGTAGTCGCTGCTGGCAAAGGGCAGCGCGGCACCCGGTGTCGAGAACACCACCCGCTCCAGCCAACTGCCCAGCGCCTTGCGATGCAGCGTGTTGGCCAGCAACGCACCCGCATAACCCAGCGGCGTGCGCCAGCGCTGTTCACGCCCCAGGATATGGCGGCCACGTGAGGTGAACACGTGCAGACGGTAGCGCGGATGCTGCAGCACCTCACTCACCCGTCCAGCATAGAAAGATTGCAGATTTTGACCAAACAATTCGCTCACCCGCTGCGCGCGCGGTCGCTTTTCGCCCGGCTTGAGTTCGTAGTGCTGGGCAATATAGTCGCGCTCAAGACGCTCAAACGCCGCCACCGGATCATTCAGACAGGCGGTGGCCATGCGCCAGGCGCCAATCGAAGCACCCACCAGGTGCAATGGCTGCGTTGAGCGTGTCAGCCAGTCGCCAAAAATAAAACGATCAAGCGGCCCCAGAATCAGTCCCTTGGGACCGCCAGCCGCTGCCGGGATGGTGCTGATCGCGTCAGGCGACAGACCCTGCTGCTCAATGTGGCGGCGTGCCGCCGGGCCGGCATGGATGCACAGGGCACGCACGGTAAAACTCTAGAGCGATACGTCGCCGGCGACCGGGACCAGCCAGTCAAACGGGTCTTGTTGCAACACCATGTCGATGTCCAGGCCGAGCACCTCGCCCACGGCGCCTGGAAAGGTGACTGCCAAACCGCGTTCCGACAAGCCTGCCTCCCTGGCCCGGATGCGCCAGGTTGCCAGGTGGATGACGCCAGCCAGCGGCTCGTAGGCGTCGTTGTCAAAGGGTGCGTACTGGTATTCAAGCGCGTCCACCATGGGCTGCGGGAACTGCCAGCGCGTGGCCAGTCCGGCGCCGACCTGCGCGTAACAATAACCAAACGACTGACGCTCCGCATTGGCACGCGCCAGGTCCAGTGTGGGAATCGCGTTGTCGAGCAGTGCGGCCTGCTGCGGTATGCCGATGTGAATGGCGAGTTCTCCGATGGCGTGAATCAGCCCGCAGGTATAGGCGGCCTGCTGGTTCTGCCGCACCACCCCGGCAAGCGAACGCGCGAGCTTGGCCACATTGAGGCTGTAACGCCAGAACTGCTGCAAATGAACACCGGGCACCGCCTTGAGCGTAGCGCCAGAGGCTGCTTGCAGCGCCATGCTTCCAACCTGCGCCAGACTGAGCAGGGCCAGCGCCTCGGATACGCTGCTGATGCGACCCGCAAGCCCGAAGGTATCGGTATTGGCAAACTGCAGCAGTCGCGCGGTCAGTGCCGGATCCGTATTGACAAGTTGGGTGATCTTGCGCAAATCGGCTGGCTCACGCCCAAGCTCGCTGAGCAGCAGCGCAAGCACTTTTGGGATGCTGGGCAGTGTGAACTGCATGGCCAGCAAGGCTTTCAGTTCCATGGCGATAACAATCCGTGGCGGCGCATTCGAATGAGTGATGAATCTGAACACCGCATTATGCGTCAGAGCCCACCAAGCTTGAGGCGCGAGAAGGCCGATGACATGGCCGTCGTTGGCGCCGCCTGGCCTGCACCTGCGGTCCGGTTGCGTTGCTGCTGCCCAGCCCCCTGGAACCGGTTCTCGTGCGCAGCCGTGCGCTGTTGCGGCGCGGCACCAAGCTTCATGGTCAGCGCGATGCGCTTGCGCGCCACATCGACCTCTACCACTTGCACCTTGACGATATCGCCGGTCTTGACGATCTCGCGCGCATCGCTAACAAACTTGTGCGCCAACTGGCTCACGTGGACCAAGCCGTCCTGGTGCACACCGAGGTCAACAAAGGCACCAAACGCTGCCACATTGCTCACCGTGCCCTCGAGCACCATGCCTTCGACCAGGTCCTTGATGTCGTTCACGCCCGCGTTAAAGCGCGCCACATTGAAGTCCGGCCGCGGATCGCGCCCCGGTTTTTCCAGTTCGCCCAGGATGTCGCGCACCGTGATGACGCCAAAGCGTTCATTGGCGAAGCGCTCCGGCTTGAGCGTCTTGAGCAGTTCGGCGCGACCCATCAGTTCGGCCACCGGTTTTTTCGTCTCGACGATGATCTGCTCAATCACCGCGTAGGTTTCGGGATGCACGCCGGTCATGTCGAGCGGATTGTCACCACCCCGGATGCGCAGAAAACCGGCGCTTTGCTCGAAGGTCTTGGTCCCCAGACCGGTGACCTGCAGCAGTTGCTGGCGGTTTGCAAAGGCGCCATTGCCTTCACGCCAGCGCACGACCGCCTTGGCGACGCCAGCGCTCAGTCCCGAGACGCGCGAGAGCAGCGGAACACTGGCGGTATTGAGGTCAACGCCAACCGAATTGACGCAGTCTTCCACCACGGTATTGAGCGTGCGCGCCAGTTCGCTTTGATTGACGTCGTGCTGGTACTGGCCGACGCCGATCGCCTTCGGATCGATCTTGACCAGTTCGGCCAGCGGGTCCTGCAGTCGCCGCGCAATGCTGGCGGCGCCACGCAAACTGACATCGACGTCGGGCATTTCCTGCGACGCAAACTCGCTGGCCGAGTAGACGGAAGCGCCAGCCTCGCTGACCACGACCTTGTCGATCGGCTTGCTGTCCGTCTTGGCCAGCAGTTTGATCAGGTCTGCGGCGAGCTGATCGGTTTCGCGGCTCGCCGTTCCATTGCCGATGGCAATCAGGTTAACGCCGTGCGTCACGCACAGTTGACTCAGTGTGTGTAGCGAGCCTTCCCAATCGCGCCGGGGTTCGTGCGGAAACACGGTGGCTGTCGCCAGCAGTTTGCCGGTGCCATCGACCACCGCCACCTTGACGCCGGTGCGGATGCCAGGGTCCAGGCCCAGCACCACACGCGGTCCTGCCGGTGCGGCCAACAGCAGGTCGCGCAGATTGTCAGCAAAAACCTTGATCGCCACTTTCTCGGCTTCCTCGCGCAGCCGTGTGAACAGGTCGCGCTCGGTTGCCAGGCTCATCTTCACACGCCAGGTCCAGGCCACGCATTTGCGGATCAGGTCGTCGCTGGCTCGACCCCGGTGGCTCCAACCCAGGCGCAGCGCCAGGCGCGCTTCAGCCAGCGAGACAGTGGGCACAACCCGAGCTTTTGGAGCGACCGATGCTGCCGTCGCAGCGGCGTAATCCGCCTGCGCCTCGGGCAGCGCCAGCTTGACATCGAGCAGCGCCAGCGCACGACCCCGAAAGACCGCCAACGCGCGGTGCGATGGCACGCGGGCAATCGGCTCTTCGTAATCGAAATAATCCCGGAACTTGGCGACCTCGGCCTGGTTCTCGTCTTTGCCCTCAAGCAGGCGCGACTGCAGCAAACCTTCGGCCCAAAGCCAGTTGCGCAGATCCTGCACCAGCGCCGGCGCCTCAGCCCAACGCTCGCTCAGAATGTCGCGCACACCGTCAAGCACCGCCGCCACCGTCGAGAAATCGCTCTGCTTGTCTTCGCCCTCCACCACCGGTCGCAGTGGCACCAGATAGGCTTGTGCCTCGTCTGCGGGCACCAGGTCCGGATTGGCAAACAGCGCATCGGCCAGAGGCTCCAGACCAGCCTCACGCGCCAGTTGCCCCTTGGTGCGACGTTTGAGTTTGAATGGCAGGTACAGGTCTTCGAGTTCCTGCTTGGTGGGCGCTGCCACCAGCGCTGCCAGCAGCGCCGGTGTTAACTTTCCCTGCTCTTCGATCGCCTTGATGACGGCCTGCAGGCGATCGCGCAGTTCGCGCAGATAGCTCAACCGGGCTTCGATTTCGCGCAGTTCAATGTCATCAAGACCGAGCGTGGCCTCTTTGCGGTAACGAGCGATAAAGGGTACGGTGGCACCGCCATCGAGCAAATCGACGGCCGCCTGAACCTGTACGACCTGAACCCGGATTTCCTGCGCGATCTGCGCGATGATTTTCTGCATGAATAGAGAAACGCCAGCGTGGTGCTGGCGTGAACGTAAGCCAAAGGCAGCGAGTGTGCCACAGGCGCTGCTTGCGCCGCGCGATCACCCGCGCAGGGCGCGGCGCAGTTCAACGCCGAGTTCAGGTTTGTGGGCAAAAGGATCGGTCGGGTTGCGCGCCAGCATGATGTCTTCCATGCGCGTCTGCACCGTGGCAATCGCTTTCGGGTGGCTGTAGATGTAGAACTGATTGGCAGCAATCGCATCAAACACTTTTTGTGCCACTTCAGCAGCACTCACCTTGCCAGAGCCAACCGCCTTGTCACTCATGGCCTGACCAATCAACTGGCTGCGCGTCGGCTTGGTAGCCGGCGTGTTGGCGGGTCGGTTGCGCTCACTCTGCGTGATGCCGGTTGGCACAAAGAAGGGGCACAGCACACTGGAGCCAACTTGCGTCGTCACCAGCGCCAGATCCTGGTACAGGGTTTCGCTGATGCTGACCACCGCATGTTTGCTGGCACCATAAATGCCCATGTTGGGCGCATTGAGCAGCCCGGCCATGCTGGCGGTGTTGACGATGTGGCCCTGGTAGGCCGGGTCTTTGCCAGCGGCTTCAAGCATCATGGGCGTGAATACACGCACACCGTGCGCCACACCCATCAGGTTGACGCCGATGACCCACTCCCAGTCCTGCACCGTGTTTTCCCAGATCAGACCGCCGGCACCGACACCGGCGTTGTTGAAGACAAAATGCGGCGCGCCAAAGCGCGCCAGCACGGCTTGCCCCAGTGCCTCGACCTCGGCCGCTTTGGACACATCAACCTTGACCGCAAGCACCGGCGCACCCAGTGCCTGGATCTCGGCTGCCGCCTTGTCCAGTGCGTCCTGCTGCACATCGGCCAACACCAGGTTCATGCCCAGTCGTGCACCAATGCGCGCGCACTCCAGGCCAAAGCCGGAAGCGGCACCGGTCAGCACGGCGGTCTTGTTCTTGAAATCAGTGATCATTTGAATACTCCCCGGTTCAATCCATACGGTGGCCGACGCAAGAAGCGTTGCGATCGGCCGTGAAAATCATGCTGCTGCAACGGCGCGCAGCACATAGCCGATGCGCGGGAAGTGCACCTGCACGACACCCGCACGCGGGTCTTCGCGGCGCAAGCTGTAGCGGGTGCGGCTGGCAGCGAGCAACACGCCTTCGGTCGGCTCCTGGCCAAAGCTCTCGGCCGTCACCGTGACCCGGCTGCCCAGGGCAATGCCGTGTTCATCCTGAAAGACAGTGTCAACCAGCGGCGGCGCAACAGCCGCTTTACAAGCGGCGATGGCCTCGGCTGACGTGTACTTCGCCTGCGTGCCATGACCGAATGCCGCCATGCGGTCCATCCAGCGCAGCACGGCCGGTGTGGCATCCAGAATGCCGGCCATCACCGGCACGCGCACGCGTGAAAACCAGAGTGGGTGGTAGGCCGCGAAATCGGCAACACAGGGCGCACTGCCAAGCAGGAAATCCTGCTCTTCGAGCATGGTGGCCAGACGCCGCAGGTACGACTTGTAGGCAGCTGTGGCGTCAGCCGGGCGCAGACGGGTCATGCCCACCGCCATGGCAGCGCGATCGGCGCCAAAGGCCTTCAGCACTTCCACGGGCGCACCTTCAAACATGGCGGCAGCGCCGCGCGGCTGCAGGTTGTAACCCATGGCAGCCCAGAACAGCGTGCTGTCGGCCCATTGCGCCACGATGCG
>CAITXW010000476.1 GCA_903896425.1 uncultured beta proteobacterium
CGAGACTGGTGGCGGAGATGTCTTTTGGAAAGTGCATGGTGCTGTCGTATCAATACGACTTGAACCCAGCATAGCGTTTTCAGCTCTGGACAACTTGCCAAATTGAGCGGTAATTACGCCGCTATTCCACGGTATAAAAAATGGCATAAGGGCATTCAGTACCGGGTATTCCCAGTGTTCAGGTGTCCGACCGGTTACGTTATCCCAGCGTGAGCGCGCGGTGTGTGCAGCCAAGGGCCGGTTGCACCGGTAAATTGCGTGGCAACTAAAATACCTGCTTATTCGATATTCAATACGCAGGACTCGCATCATGGAAGCAGAACGCATCAACCTCATTGGCACCCAACTCGCAGACTTGAGCGCTCGCACTGCCGATCTCCGGGGGTATCTTTGACTACGATGCCAAGTCCGAACGCCTGAGAACCGTCAACGCCTCACTCGAAGACCCGACCGTCTGGAACGACCCCAAACGCGCGCACGAGCTGGGGCGCGAGAAGAAAGCCCTCGACGGCGTCGTGCTCACGCTCGACAAGCTAACCGCCGAACTGGCCGACAACACCGAACTGTTTGAGATGAGCAAGGCAGACGGTGATGCCGCCGGTCTGCTGACGATTGAAGCCGAGACTGCCAAGCTGGCCGCCATCATCGAAGGGCTGGAGTTCCGCCGCATGTTCAATAACCCGGCCGACCCGCTCAATGCCTTTCTGGACATACAGGCCGGTGCCGGTGGCACCGAGGCCTGCGACTGGGCCAGCATGTTGTTGCGCCAGTACCTGCGTTACGCCGAGCGCAAGGGCTTCAAGGCCACGCTGGAGGACGAAACGCCCGGCGATACGGCGGGCATCAAGGGCGCCACCATCAAGATTGAAGGCGACTACGCGTTTGGCCTGCTGCGCACCGAGACCGGCGTGCACCGGTTGGTGCGCAAGAGCCCATTTGACTCGGCCGGAGGGCGCCACACCTCGTTTGCTTCGGTGTTTGTCTATCCCGAGATTGACGACTCGATCGAGATCGACATCAACCCGGCCGACGTGCGCGTCGATACCTTTCGCGCCAGCGGTGCCGGTGGCCAGCACATCAACAAGACCGATTCGGCTGTGCGCATGACGCACCTCCCGACCGGCATCGTGGTGCAGTGTCAGGATGGGCGCAGTCAACACAGCAACCGCGAAGTCGCCTGGAAGCGGCTGCGCTCGCGTTTGTACGACCATGAGATGCGCAAGCGCCAGGAAGAAATGCAAAAAATCGAAGACACCAAGACCGACGTCGGCTGGGGCCATCAAATTCGCAGCTATGTGCTCGACAACAGCCGCATCAAGGACTTGCGCACCAACTACGAGACGTCGGCCACGCAGAAGGTGCTCGACGGCGACCTTGATCCGTTCATCGAAGCGTCGCTGAAACAAGGCGTTTGATGCGCGTTCCAGTGCCTATTTTTGACGTGATGAATACGAATTTTTTGGAGAACCTGCATGTTGCAAACTCGTGATGCCGATGGTCCGACCACGGTAACCCTGCGTGCCGACTACGCGGCGCCCGCTTTCTGGATCGACACCGTCAACCTGTGCTTTGACCTCGACCCGGCCAAGACCCGCGTCCTCAACAAGATGACGCTGCGCCGCAACCCCGACGTTGCCGCCCAGCCGCTCAAACTCGACGGCGAAGAACTCAATCTGGCGCGCGTACTGGTCAACGGCCAGGGCACTTCGTTCAAGATCGAAGGCAGCCAGTTGGTACTGGACAACCTGCCCACAGAGGGCGCGTTCGAGCTGGAGATTTTCACCACCTGCGCCCCCATCAAAAACAGCAAGCTGATGGGCCTGTACGTCAGCAACGACTCCTTCTTCACGCAGTGCGAGGCCGAGGGCTTCAGGCGCATCACCTACTTCATGGACCGACCCGACGTCATGGCCAGCTACAGCGTGACGCTGCGCGCCGACAAGCAGAAGTACCCGGTGCTGCTGTCCAACGGCAACCTGGTCGATTCAGGGACAGTAGAAGGTGCCGGCAACGAAGGCCGCCATTTTGCGACCTGGGTTGACCCGCACAAGAAGCCGGCCTACCTGTTCGCGCTGGTGGCAGGGCAACTGGTGTGCCGCGAGCAGCGCATCACTTCGCGCGCCGGCAAGGAGCACCTGCTGCAGGTCTATGTACGCGCCGGCGATCTGGACAAGACCGAGCACGCCATGAATTCCCTGATGGCGTCCGTGGTCTGGGACGAAGCGCGCTTTGGCCTGCCGCTCGATCTGGAGCGCTTCATGATCGTTGCCACCAGCGACTTCAACATGGGCGCCATGGAAAACAAGGGCCTCAACATCTTCAACACCAAGTACGTGCTGGCGAACCAGGCCACCGCCACCGATGCCGACTATTCCAACATCGAAAGCGTGGTCGGCCACGAATACTTTCATAACTGGACCGGCAACCGTATCACCTGCCGCGACTGGTTCCAGCTCAGCCTGAAAGAAGGCCTGACGGTGTTTCGTGACCAGGAGTTCTCGCAGGACCTGTGTAGCGACGCATCGGCGCGCGCGGTCAAGCGCATCGAAGACGTGCGTCTGCTGCGCACCGTGCAGTTCGCCGAAGACGCGGGCCCGATGGCGCACCCGGTGCGGCCCGACAGCTACGCCGAGATCAACAACTTCTACACCGTCACCATTTACGAAAAAGGCGCCGAAGTGGTTCGCATGATGCAGACCCTGGTCGGACGCGCCGGTTTTGCCAAGGGCATGAGCCTGTATTTCGCCCGCCACGACGGCCAGGCCGTGACCTGCGACGATTTTGCGCAAGCGATTGCCGACGCAAATCCGGCCTCTGATCTGGCCCGCCTGCTGCCCGAGTTCAAGCACTGGTACAGCCAGGCTGGCACGCCACATCTGCAAGCCAGCGGCAGCTATGACGCACAAGCGCGCAGCTACACCCTGAACTTCAGCCAGCATTGCGCCGCCACGCCGGGCCAGAGTGACAAGCAAGCTTTTGTCATCCCGGTGCAAATCGGCCTGCTCAGCACCGAGGGCACCGCCCTGCCCCTGCAGCTTCTAGGTCAGGATGGCGCGGCCAGCGACAGCCATTTGTTTGTGATGAACGCGCACCAGCAGTCCGTCACCTTCGTCAACATCGACGCCGCGCCGGTGCCCTCCATCCTGCGCGGTTTCAGCGCGCCCGTGCTGCTGGACTATGACTTCAGCAACGCCGACCTGCTGACCCTGCTGGCCAACGACCCTGACCCTTTCAACCGTTGGGAGGCCGGGCAACGGCTGGCGCTGCGCAGCGCAGCCAAAGCCATCAGCAGCGACACGGCCGATGCGGTCCTTGATGACGCCTTTGTCGAAGCCATGCGCAGCGTGCTGCGCCATCCCGAGCTCGACGCCGCCTTCAAGGAACTGGTACTGACCCTGCCCTCCGAGACCTACATCGCCGAGCAACTTGAGGTGGTGGACCCGCAGCGCATCCACGCCGTGCGCGAAGCCATGCGTGCGCAACTGGCCAGCGCGCTCATCTCCGACTGGCAATGGGCTTATGAAACCCATTGCGAAAACGGCGCTTACCGACCCGACGCCCTGTCATCGGGCCGGCGCGCCCTGGCCGGCATGGCGCTGGCGCAGTTGTGTCTGGCCGCACGTGATCAGGCCGACAGCGTCTGGCCCGGCAAGACCTACCAGCGTTTCAAGGACGCCGGCAACATGACCGATCGCTTCAACGCCCTGAGCGCACTGGTGCACAGCGGCCACGAACTTGCGGCCCCGGCGCTGGCACGTTTTCATGCGCAGTTCAGCAAAGAAGAACTGGTGCTCGACAAATGGTTTGCCCTGCAAGCCGGCGCCTGCGACCGGGGTGGCCAGGTGCTGCCACTGGTGCGGCAATTGTTGAACCACCCGGACTTCCATCTGCGCAACCCGAACCGCGCGCGCAGCCTGATCTTCAGCTACTGCAGCGCCAACCCGGCCGCCTTCCACCGCCCGGACGCCGCCGGCTATGTGTTCTGGAGCGAGCGCGTGATCGAACTCGACGCTTTCAACCCGCAGGTTGCCGCCCGTCTGGTGCGCGCGCTGGACCGCTGGAAGAAACTGGCCGAGCCCTATCGCAGCGCCGCACGCGAAGCCATTGCCCGCGTCGCCGCCAAGAGCGACCTGAGCAAGGACGTGCGCGAAGTCGTCAGCCGCGCGCTGGCCGATTGAAGGCTGAAGTGCCGGCTATAATTCACGCCGGTTAGCCGGTGTAGCTCAGTCGGTAGAGCAGCTCATTCGTAATAAAACGTTCTACAACGCTTTTTACTGAAATTGTCAATGCTGACAAGCACTTACGTATTTTTTTGTAGCATGGAACTTCCTATGCTACACTTTTGTAGCATACAGAAATAATGCTACAAAATGAATAGCAAAATTCTTACCAATAAGATAATTAAACCTGCCAAAAGCCGCAGTGTGGTCCCTATCCCGGACACTGTTGAAACAGTCAAGGGATACCCAGACAAGCTGGTGATTTTCAAGGTACCGGCCTCAGAGTTCTGGTGGACGCGGTACCACGACGGCAAACCGATCAAGCGAAGCACCAAGACCGAGAACAAGGCCGAAGCCATTCGCTTCGCCAAAAACTTCTACGAAACGCTGCTGGTCAACAAGCGTCAAGGCGTCAGCAGCAACCCCAAAAAGACCACGTTCACCATTTGTGCCCAAGGTTTGATGAAGGAAGATGATCAGCGTGTCATCCGTGACGAGATTTCGGCCAAGTACGCCGCTTCGCAAAAGTCCGCGATCAACTCACACATCCTCAAGTTCTTCAGCAATTACGAATTCGCCCGCATCGACTATGCCCTGCTCGATGTGTTCAAGAAAAGCTTGTTTGATGAGGAACTGGCACCCGGCAGTGTAAAAATTTACTTCGTCGCCTTGAAACGGATTTTTGAGTTTGCCGTTCGCAACAAGCATCTGCAGGTTGTGCCCTTTTTTCCCAAAGTTAAGACGGAAGACAATCCACGTGCTTACTTGCCGATACAGCAGTACAAGCACCTGCGTAGGACAACCCGCAAGATTGTGGGCACCACTACAAAGATTGTTCAAGTGCTGGATGATGATGCCCAAAGCGTCCGGGCTCTGCGTAATGTGGTGATCACGGAAGAGATCAAGTTGCTGATCCCCTTCATGGTCTACACGTTCATTCGCCCTTCCGACCTCAAGAGCATCAAGCACAAGCACATTGAAATTCGCAAGGACACTGACGCCGAACACCCACGTGAGTACTTGTGGATGCCAATACCTAAAAGCAAGCGTCACAAGTCGCCGATCACGTCCATGCCCAATGCGGCCTACCCTTACAAGCTACTACGTCAAAGAGCACTGAAAGCACTTACAGTGCAGCAGGTCGAGGATGGCGTCACGATTGATGACCAGTACGTATTCATGCCACAGCACCTGAACCGTGAGTACGCTTACCAGCAGATTTACCGTCAGTTTGAAGTCCTGCTCGATCAGTCTGGTCTTAAGAACACTCAGGACGGGGGCGTTCGAGCCATGTACTCCCTGCGTCACACAGCGATCATGTACAGGCTGCTGTACGGCGGAGAGATAAATTCAACCAAGATCGCCAAGAACGCTCGCACCAGCACCGAGATGTTGGAACGCTTTTACTTGTCGCAACTTGAAAGCCAAGACTTCACCCGTGACCTGCACCGGCCCAAGAAGGCCCGCCAGAAGAAGCCCACGAGCTTGGTGATGAAGCATGCCGCACCGCCGCTGACCGTGGTGTTTCAAGGTACACCGTCGCCGGTCAGTCTTGACTTCAAGGAACCAAAATCCAACGCAGGTTTCGTTACTGCAAAAAGTGATGGCGAGCTGGTCATTAACAAGCCAATAAAGTCGTAGAATCTACGAATCGCCGCTTTAGCTCATTTGGTAGAGCAGCTCCTTCGTAAGGAGAAGGTGGACAGTTCGATTCCGTCAAGCGGCACCAAATATCAAGCATGTTGCATCGCCTTATGCTACCCGCTTCGTCTTTATAGAGAGCTCGTTGAAGTGACCGTCGAAGCAAATTGCTCTCAGTACCGTTGTCGTAAATCACTCGCAGTCTGGCATCACTCTCGCCATTTGGTGCTCTAATTTTTTCACCAACTTCGGCGACGAAAACCAATTGGCCGCTGAGAATGAAGAAATTCCCAATCTCGACACTGACCTCTTTGCCAAATGGACGTGTCTGCCGCTCACCCGAAGCAAGTTCATTCTTTGCCTTTTGGAACAGGGGTTTGAAATTGTCAAAGTCTTTGCACTTTTCCCGACCCGCAATTTCCTCCGCAGCTTGAATCTCAGCGGTTGATCGAACGTGCCGCAACTCTGACAGTCCAGACTTCGCTCCTACGCCTTCAAGTTCAGCCAGCAACTCATCATCGTCTAACGGCATTACGGTAGACTTTGAAAATGAAGGTGGTGAGACCTACATATGCGGAAATCCTCCATATAGAGGTAGCTCTTGGCAGACTAAAGAGCAAAAATCTGACTTAGAGGCATTAGTTGATAAGGAAATTAAGTCGTGGAAAAGTCTTGATTACGTTGCTGGATGGTTTATCAAGGCTGCTAAGTATGTAGTAGAGATAGACGCAAAAATATCTTTCGTCTCAACTAAAACCATTTGCGAAGGCGAGCAAGCTCCTGTTCTATGGCCATATATTTTTAGTCATAAATTGGAAATTGAATTCGCCCATACTCCGTTTAACTGGTCCAACTTAGCATCAAAGAAGGCAGGCGTTACTGTCGTAATTGTTGGATTAGGCGGTGGTAAGTCTGTTAAAAGGTTGTTCGATGGAACTGAACAAAGGAATGTGAGCGTTATTGGCCCATATCTAGCGCCCGGTTCGACGGCCATTGTGTCAAAGACAATGGTTCCGATTGGAGATCAGTCAAAAATGCTTCGTGGAAATATGCCAACAGATGGAGGCAATTTCTTGATGGAAAGAGATGAAGCGTTTGAGCTTGTTACTAACGGAAGTGTTCCCGAAGGTTTTTTTCGACCATTTATGGGTGCTAGTGAAGTTGTCAATGCCAAATCACGATATTGCCTATGGATCGAAGATTCAAAACTTGATGAGTCTCTAAATTATCCAGTTATACGTGAGAGGATTGAACGGGTAAAACAAGTTCGACTCAATAGTACGGCTCCAACAACAAGAGCAACAAAAGTTCCCCCTCATAAGTTTATGCAAATTGAAGGGTGTGCCAGGCGGTACTCAATTGCAATACCTGCGATAACTTCAGAGAACAGGGAGTATCTTCCCGCAGCACTTTTGGACTGGCGTGCTATCTTGTCTAATAAATGCTATGTGTTGTATGACGCACCGCTATGGAACTTTGCGCTAATTGCTTCAAAGATGCATCAAGTCTGGATTGGAACTGTCTGTGCACGTATGCGTTCAGATTTTTCATATTCAAACACGCTCGGATGGAATACGTTTCCCATTTCTCAATTAACTGACAAAAACAAAGCGGATCTCACTCGTTGTGCTGAGGACATACTCTTGGCAAGAGAAGCGCATTTCCCCTCAACTATTGCTGACTTATATGAGGTGAAGGATGGCGTATCGAAAATGCCTGCCAATTTGAAAGAAGCACACGATCGCAATGATGAGGTGCTTGAACGCATCTACATAGGCAGACGCTTCCGAAATGACACCGAGCGACTGGAAAAACTGTTCGAGTTGTACACCAAGATGACTTCAAAATCGACATCGAATAAAAGCAAAGTGGGAGCAACGGTATGAGTGCAAAAAGAAACATTCCGTCAGTTTCCGTGTCCTACGCACATACCGGTAAGGCATCCAAGCCGAATGCACTCGGTATGCGAGCAATGCAAGAGAGGGCCTATGAACGGCGTGGTGAACAGTACCTGCTGATCAAGTCGCCACCTGCATCTGGCAAAAGCCGTGCACTGATGTTCATTGCGTTGGACAAGCTGGAAAACCAAGGGCTCAAACAGGCAATCGTTGTCGTTCCAGAGAAGTCTATCGGTGCCAGCTTCAACGACGAACATCTAACTAAACAGGGATTTTGGGCAGACTGGGTAGTGCAACCAAAGTGGAACTTGTGCAATGCCCCAGGTGAAGACGGAGGCAAGGTCAACTCAGTTGGCGTGTTCTTAGCAAGCAAAGACAAATTACTGATCTGCACTCACGCGACATTCCGCTTTGCAGTTGAGAAATTCGGCATTGAAGTCTTCGACGATCGCCTTATCGCTGTGGATGAATTTCACCACGTATCAGCCAATCCAGATAACAAATTGGGCGGCTACCTTGGTCAGATGATTGCCCGTGACAAGGTGCACATCGTCGCAATGACTGGCTCCTACTTTCGTGGTGACGCTGAAGCAGTCTTAGCACCGCAGGACGAGGCAAGGTTTGACACTGTCACCTACACCTATTACGAGCAGCTTAACGGCTACGAATTCCTTAAAGAGCTGGACATTGGCTACTTCTTTTATTCGGGCTCGTACGCCGACGACATCTTGAAGGTGCTCGACCCAGATGAAAAGACCATCATCCACATCCCCAATGTAAATTCACGCGAAAGCACTAAGGACAAGATTAAGGAAGTCGAACACATCATTCACGAATTAGGGGAATGGCAAGGCGTTGATAAGGCGACAGGCTTCCAGTTGGTGAAGACGCCTGAGGGAAAAATTCTCCGCATTGCCGACTTGGTTGACGACGATGGCCTAAAGCGTGATCAGGTTTCTGCTGCACTAAAAGACCCTAGCCAAAAGCACAACCGCGATCACGTGGACATCATCATTGCCTTGGGAATGGCTAAAGAAGGCTTCGACTGGATTTGGTGCGAACACGCTCTGACCGTGGGCTATCGATCAAGTCTCACTGAGATCGTGCAGATCATTGGCCGTGCAACACGAGACGCACCGGGCAAGACCAAGGCACGCTTCACTAACCTGATCGCCGAACCCAATGCAACGGAGCAGGCTGTCACTGAAGCCGTCAACGATACGCTAAAGGCCATTGCTGCCAGCTTATTGATGGAGCAGGTATTCACCTTAATGGCTTTGGTGAATAGGGCTGATGGTCAGCCCAGCGTGACGAATAACAACAAGCGAGAAGAACAATGAAAACAACACCAATCACCGTGGATGATCACTCATAACCTAGAAAGGGAAGTAACAAAGTGGCTGGTGCAGTACCAGAAACCCGCCATCTTGATGGGACACCAACAGGTTTCGGTTGCCCATTCCACGAGGCTGAAAATACAGTTGCGTTGCGTTCATTAACAAAGAAAGGACAACGCAATGGCAACACTGACTTCCCTCAAACTGGCAGCGGTCAAACGTAGTGCAACTCAAAACCCTGTCCAGCATCGTAGGCAAAAACTCTGCACCAAAATCGCGGAGCAAATCCACTTGGCCAAGGCACTGAGTAGTGGCGAGACCTATGCACCCACACGCCTTAAGACTGTGACCAATGCCGCAGGCGAACGTGTGCAGGTCAATCACGTGAAACGGATGAAGCCCTGGTGGTTTACGGAAGGCGGCAAGGTCTACTTGCAAATTCGCTATGGTGCCAAGCCAATTCAACTGTCACCCAAATTCAATGTCATCGATGTGGGCACCACAGATGCATTGGTCGGCGTGTTGGAAGCAGTGCATACGGCAACAATGGCAGGCGAACTGGACACCCAGATCGAGGCACTGTCGGGACAAATTCGCAGCGGTTTTGGCAAGTGAATGGGTTGATGTGTGTGTGGGCTGAGACGCCTGCACACCGTCAATGCTGACTATGAC
>CAITXW010000477.1 GCA_903896425.1 uncultured beta proteobacterium
CCTTGACCCGGAAGACCTGACGCAGTTCCCGGACTACCTGGTCTGCGTCAACGCCGACAAGATGGATGCCGTCGAGCATGGTCAGTTGATGGAGATTCTGTCTTCCGGCCTGCCAATCAAGGTGCTGCTGCAGATCGACGACATCCTGCAAGAGTCGGGCGATGGCAAGCTCAGCACCGGCATGCGCAGTCGCCAGATTGCCAGCATGGCCATGGGTCTCAATGAGGTTTACGTTTTGCAGTCCAGCAGTTCCAACCTGCTGCGCCTGCGCGAACAAATCCTGGCCGGCATGAACTACCGTGGCCCGGCGCTGTTCAGCGTCTTCTCCGGTGCCAGCGCCAATGCCTCCGGTCTGCCGCCTTATCTGATGGCCGCCGCAGCGATGGAATCGCGCGCCTTCCCCGCTTTCAGCTACGACCCCTCGGCGGGTCCGAACTGGGCAGCGCGCTTCCGCCTGGACAGCAATTCACAAGTGGAGCTCGACTGGCCGGTTCAGTCTTTCGCTTACGAAGACGAGCAGCACCAGAGCGTGGCCGAAGACCTGGCGTTCACGCTGGTTGACTTCGTTGCCTGCGACAAACGCTACGCCAAGCATCTGGCGCGGGTGCCGCGCAGCAAGTGGAACGGCAGCATGATCGCCGTCGATGAAGCACTGACACGCGAGCGCCGCGGTCTGCCCGACAAGATTCCCAGCCTGCGCATGGTCGACGCCGACAACGTGTTGCAAAAAGTGATTGTTGATGAGCGCCTGATCCGGGAAGCACGCCGTTGCCGCGAGATGTGGCACAGCCTGCAGGAACTCGGCGGCGTGCACAACTCGCATGCCGACCAGTTGCTGGCGCGCGAGAAGAAGGTCTGGGAAGAACGCATGCAAGAGGCAGCGCAGACGCAGTCCGCCAGCGTGCCGGTTGCAGCAGCCACCACAGCAGCAGTTGCCAGCACACCGGCAGCGGCCAGCGCCGTGGTGGAGCAGGAACCCGAGCGCTCGCCAGACGAGGCCTACATCGAAACCGCGCGCTGCTCCAGTTGCAACGAGTGCACGCTGCTCAACGACAAGATGTTTGCCTACGACAACAACAAGCAGGCCTATATCGCCGACATCAAGGCCGGCACCTTTGCCCAGTTGGTGGAAGCGGCGGAGAACTGCCAGGTCTCGGTGATCCACCCGGGCAAGCCACGCAATCCAAAGGAAGCAGGCCTTGAAGAACTGCTCAAGCGGGCCGAAGCCTTCGCTTGATCATCGTCGCGCCGTTCATAACCAGCGCCAACACAAAAACAAACGGCAACCGTATCCCGGTTGCCGTTTTTATTCCTGCACTGAATCAGGCCAATGCGTCGTTGACCTGCTCGTTGAATTCAGCCAGACTGGCCGCATCACCGATTTCACGCGGCAAGGCATCACGCACTGAGAAGATACCCAGAATTTTCCCGGCAGGTGAAACGACAGGCAAGTACCCGATCCCATGCTCCATCATCGTCAGCACCGCCTCGGCGACCTTCACCTCAGGTTCCACAGTATGCGGGTTCTGCGTCATCACAACGGCAACCTTGGTTGATTTTGGATCGAGTCCCTTTGCGAGCACGCGTGTCAGAAGATCATGCTCGGTCAGAATACCTTTCAAAACAGTGCCTTTGTCGATCACGAGGACGCTGCCCCCGTTGTCAGCCGTCATGGCCCAAACCGCCTCCAGCACGGTGGCGCCAGGCGCCACGCTGATCAGATGACGATGGGAGATAGATTCAAAAACAGTGCGTTCCAGCATGACCAAATCCTTTCCAGATCCAATGGGTTAGACAGTGGGCAGCCCAACGGTTCATCGGCACATCTCACGCGCCTGTTCTGAAGAACCCGCACCCAGGATGGCAGCTTGAAGGCAAGCCCTCAGTCCAACTTTGATCTACCGCAACAAACAATCATTTCAGCGAAAATCGTTGTCGTGCATCGCAGCATTCGCTGTGCAACCGTCGCCATGGACCGTTCAATAACGGTAAACGCCCTGCCCTGTTTTGCGGCCCAGACGACCTGCAGCCACCATCTCCTTGAGCAAGGGGCAAGCGCGGTACTTGCTGTCGCCAAACTCGCTCAGGTAGACCTCCATCACAGCCAGGCAGACATCAAGCCCCACCATGTCGGCCAGCGCCAGCGGACCAATCGGCTGGTTGCAACCGAGCTTCATACCGGCGTCAATATCTTCCGGTGTGGCCAGACCTTCGGCCAGCACAAAGAAGGCTTCGTTGATCATCGGCACCAGAATACGGTTGACGACAAAGCCGGGCGCATTCTTCACGGTGATTGGCGTCTTGCCCAGGGCTTTGGCCATGGCGTGGACGGCGTCGTGCGTGGCATCGCTGGTCTGCAAACCGCGAATGATTTCGACCAGCGCCATCATCGGCACCGGGTTAAAGAAATGCATGCCGATGAAGCGATCCGGACGGCTCGTAACCGCCGCCAATTTGGTAATGGAAATGGATGAGGTGTTGGTGGCGACAATCACGTCCGGGGCCAGCATGGCATCGATCTGCTTGAGAATCCTGATCTTCAGATCGTGGTTTTCGGTGGCAGCCTCGATCACGAGTTGGGCCGGTTTCAGATCTTCGTAATTCGTGCTGCCCTTGATGCGCGCCAGCGCCGCATCACGGTCGGCGGCGCTAATCTTTTCCTTCTTGAGCAAGCGCTCAAGGCTACCGGCCACGGTAGCGATGCCTTTGGCCACGGCGGCTTCTGAAATATCGACCATGACAACTTTGATACCCGACACAGCGCAAGCCTGTGCGATGCCATTGCCCATGGTTCCGGCGCCGATGATGCCAACCGTATTGATGCTCATGCTAGAGACCTCCAGTGATAAAAAATGAATGTTAACGTCCCGCAGCGGC
>CAITXW010000478.1 GCA_903896425.1 uncultured beta proteobacterium
TGAAATCCTACAAATCCTGAGCCTGACCATGTTTGAAACATCCCCAATAAATCAACTACTTACACCACCCCCAGCCAATTCAGATTCTGATTTCGAGTCTCAACAGCTCGTTCTCCTCTGAAAAACGTTGGGACACTACTGATCAAGGATATCAAATGTTAAATTTGGAAGCGGTACAGGCGATCATTTTGAAGGCACTGGAGAATGTGAATGAGGAGCGCAGTTCGACGGAGCAAATCCCGATAAGCCTGGATACCAGTCTATTTGGTGTTAATGCGGTACTTGACTCTTTGGCTTTGGTTTCGGTTATTGTCGATGTTGAGTCTGCGGTGTCAAGCGCAAGTGGGCGGGATGTATCACTGACTGACGATCGGGCGATGAGTCAGGCAGTGTCACCGTTCAAGGACGTGCATTCACTGACCGCATATATTCTTCTGCTACTGTCTGAATCGAAGTGACTGTCGTACCAGCTCTCTATTCCGGGAAGACGGCTCTTGTGACAGGTAGCCGGCGTGGTATTGGGCGGATGATTGCCGAGCATTTGCTGCAAAACGGTGCAACAGTGTTTGGCTTTTGCCGAGGTGAGGCAAGCTTTGTACATCCGCAATATCACCATCTGCTGGTCGATATCGGTGATCCGGTGTCGGTTCAGAAGGGATTTTCAGATTTGAAGCACCTCACAGACTCGGTGCAAATTGTTGTCAACAATGCGGCCGTTGCCACCTCCCAATACGCGATGATCATGTCACCGACTGCCGTGCAGGAGATGTTGAATGTCAATCTGCTGGGGGCGTTCATGGTTTCAAGAGAGGCAGCCAAGATGATGCGCAAGCGCAAGTGGGGTCGCATCATCAACATCGGGTCAATGATGTCGACGCTGGAGCCAGTTGGTGGCTCAATTTACGCTGCTTGCAAGGCGGGGCTGATCACGATGGCGAACGTAATGGCAAAAGAATTGGCCTCAATTAACGTGACCTGCAACACTCTGGCTGTCAGCGCGATCCCAACTGACATGATGTCTCAGCTTCCGCTCGAAAACATCACAAAGTTGATCGCGCAACTTCCGATACCGCGTCTGGCAGAGCCTGATGACATTTTTAATGTACTGGACTTCTTGGCATCGGAACGTAGCTCGTATATCACCGCCCAAACGATTTACCTGGGGGGCGTGAACTGAATACGGCAACACAAGTAGGAAACTGGGGCGACGGGGCCGTTTGGAAAGTGGCCGCCGGCACCATATCTTCCAACACCTACTTTTGTGAGGTCAACGTAGCGGGTGGCTGTATCCTGATTGATCCAGGTCTGGATGGCCCAGCCATTGATGCCGAAATGGCTGCGCATGGCGTTCGCCCCGATCACATCTTTTGTACGCACGGTCATTTTGATCATGCTGGAAGCGCGGCGTACTTCCAGAAGAAGTATGGTTGCACGGTCTTCATGCATAAGGCTGACGAGCGAACTTTGAAGATGTCGAATTTTTTACTGATGGTCCTTAAGGTTCAGCAGAAAATTGACCTGCCTGAAGTATCGTACGTTGACAATGACTTCAGCATGGACATCGGAGGTAGCCGGTTAACTTACCTGCCGGCACCTGGGCACACACCAGGCTCGGTAGTGATCGATTTTGGCAATGCGTGGTTTACTGGCGACACAATTTATGCGCGTGGGGTCGGCCTTTCTTCCTTGCCTGGTGGCGACACCGAAGTGCTCAAGCAAAGCATTCTTGGCTTGTGGGATGGGTTAACAGCGGAGAGACTGATTTTTCCTGGTCATGGAGGTGTCGCGACTGGCGCAGCAGTGCGCACCGGCAATCATGCGCTGTTGAAGCTGTTGGGTCTTGTGAAGCAATGATTTCACCTCTCGCTCATTTTTCGCACTCGACAGTCAGCTTTCTAACAAGTATTGCTTCGTAGATCTATGAATAGGTTTCCAGGTTCGCTGATAGACGTTGAATACTGCTTGCCAGATCAAGTGGTTTCCAACAGCAGCTTGCATTCAAAGTTTCCCGAGTGGAACGTTGATCAGACAGCCAAGAGGACAGGAGTCTTCGAAAGGCGAATTGCCCGATACGATGAAACTGCCTATGACTTGGCTTTGATCGCTGCTCACAAGCTTATCGGCAAGTACCCATCGCTGCAAAACAAGGTTGATGCCATCATCTTCTGCACTCAGTCGCCGGACTACCTGATGCCTTCAAACGCATTCCTGCTGCAGCGCGACCTTGGGTTGAAGAATGAGTTGCTGGCGTTTGATTACAGTTTGGCATGCTCGGGCTATATCTACGGCCTGTTGATGGCTTCCAGTTTCATCAGCACGGGCGTCGCCAAGAACGTTCTGCTTGTTACAGCGGACACATACTCAAAGCACATAGCAGAAGATGATCGCTCAACTCGTATGCTTTTCGGAGATGGCGCTTCAGCTTCTTGGATAGGGATTGCCAATCAATGCGAAGTCGAGCCGCTGATGAATTCGTTTGAAGATTTTCAATGTGCTTCGGATGGCAAGGGCTGGGATAAGTTCATCATCAAATCAGGTGGGAGTAGGCAGCCAGTCTCTGCCAGTGGAGAGTTGGGCTATAACGACAAGATCGCCATGAACGGATTGCAAGTACTGAATCTCGTCAACGACAAGGTGACAAGGCAGGTTCTTGAGTTACTGCAGAGGAATCAACTCGACGTTGAACAGATCGACCAGTTCTTTTTCCACCAGGCGAGTGCCTTGGCACTAGACAGCCTGCGAAGGAAATTGAAAATTGATCCTGAACGAGCTTTCTCCAATTTGGGAAATGTCGGAAATACCGTTTCGTCTTCGATTCCTATCCTCATTAAGGACTATTTTTCTCAAGACAGCTTGACGCGGGGCAGCAAGCTCGTTCTCTGTGGTTTTGGTGTTGGCTACTCGTGGGGCAGTCTGCTGGCTAGCAAATGATGGTGTGGCCGATTTGTTGCTGTAAATGTTGGGTATCGAAGAATAAAGGATTACGTGGACTGGTTGATTGATCGGTTTCGGTCGGCGTCCGGCAAATGCGCTTTCGTACATGAGGGGCGTGAGGTTACCTATGAGGAAGTGGCTCACACTATTGCCGCCTTTCAAGCGCGCGCTGTCTCGGCAGGGGTACGACAAGGCGATAGTGTTGTGGTGAAGGGCGATTACTCGCCCGAGGTCTTTTGCTTTATTGTGGCGCTCGCGCTCAACTGTTGCATAGTGATTCCTCTCACAAAGAGTTCGGTGATCGAAGAGTCAGTTGCCCTCGGCGTATCGGGTTGCAATTGGAATGCCGAATTCTCTTTAGCCGGTGTTGACGTCAATATTACGCCACGGACAATTCCATCATCGAGTGCGCTGCTGTCCAAATTTCGTGAATGTAAAGCGCCTGGATTGGTTTTGTTTTCATCCGGTTCAACTGGTAAACCTAAAGGGATACTGCACAACTTTAATGTAGTAGCCGAGAAGTTTCGCAAGCAGCGCGTGGCGGTGGTGGCCATTCCATTTCTGATGATTGATCATTTCGGTGGTATCAACACGATTTTGGCCATCACCAGCAGTCTGGGTACCGTCGTCACGGTTGCAGATCGCTCACTATCGAAAATATGCAGCGCAATTGAGCGCTATAAGGTGGAACTGCTACCGGCAACGCCGTCTTTCTTGACCTTGCTGATGGCATCCGACTTGCGGACCAATTTTGATCTATCTTCGTTGAAGCGCATTACTTATGGCACTGAGGTAATGCCGCAGACAACCCTTGACAGACTGGTCCAAGCCTTCCCAAATGTAGCGCTTCAGCAAACCTACGGTTTGTCAGAGGTTGGTGTTTTGCGTTCGCAGTCGCGCGATGACGGTTCGCTTTGGGTTCGCGTCGGTGGCGAGGGTTTTCAGACCAAGATTGTGAACGGCGTATTGTGGGTCAAGTCGGAGTTCGCCATGGTTGGTTACCTGAATGCGCCATCAGAATTCGACGCGGATGGCTGGTTCAACACGCAGGATCAGGTCGAGGTGGATGGCGAGTACTTTCGCATCCTTGGTCGAGTCACGGACCTAATCAATGTTGGGGGGCAGAAGGTATACCCGGCGGAAGTAGAGAGCGTGATCCTGGGTATTGAAAACGTTCAGGATGTCGCGGTTTTTGGCGAAGCCCATAATCTGCTTGGGCAGATTGTTGTGGCCAAGATTGTTCTGAATCAAGCGGAAGCTGTAGAGAGCGTCAAGAAGCGAGTGCGAATAGCCTGCCTTGCCAAGTTGGCGTCGTTCAAGGTGCCGGCGAAGGTGTTGTTGACCGATGAGGTATTGCATAGCGCCCGGCAAAAAAAGATTCGTCGTGAGTAATCTCAAATTTTGGTTCAGCGCATTTGCATCCTTTGAATGACCTGGTTTTCCTTCTCTTATGTCTACTGAATCATGAATATTGATATTTGCAAGGTTATCGAATTACCAAAGATCGCAGACCCGCGTGGTAATCTGACATTTGTCGAGGGTGGCGATCACATCCCCTTTGACATTCAGCGCGTCTATTATCTTTATGATGTCCCGGGCGGTGCTGAGCGCGGCGGACATGCGCACAAGGCGCTTCAACAACTCATCATCGCCATGTCCGGCAGTTTTGATGTCGTGCTTGACGATGGTAAGGACAAGAAGAGAATTCACCTGAATCGCTCTTACAACGGCTTGTATGTCTGCCCGATGATCTGGCGCGAGTTAGACAACTTTTCATCTGGCTCGGTCTGCATGGTGTTGGCCTCCAACAAGTACGCAGAAGACGACTATTACCGAGACTATGCGCAGTTCATGCGGGCACGGTGGCAAGTGTGAAAGTTCCTTTCCTGGATCTGGGCGCCGCCTACAGAGAGCTTAAGCCCGAAATAGATGCCGCAGTAGCCAGGGTGCTGGCCTCAGGTTGGTACATCCTGGGTGAGGAGGTTGAAGGATTCGAGCACGAATTTGCAGCCTATACCGGAGCACAGCAATGTGTCGGATTGGCCAACGGTTTGGATGCTCTGCACCTGGCATTGCGAGCGATGGATGTGGGTCCGGGGGATGAAGTGATTGTTCCTAGCCACACCTTCATCGCAACTTGGTTGGCAGTCAGCCAATGCGGCGCAGTGCCTGTGCCAGTAGAACCAGATGCACGGACCTACAACATCGACACTGCGCGCATTGAAGCAGCGATAACTCCCCGCACCAAAGTGATTTTGCCGGTCCATTTGTACGGCCAACCTGCCGATCTTGATCCCATTTTGGCCATTGCGCGCAAGCACGGTTTGCGCGTACTCGAGGATGCAGCGCAGGCCCATGGCGCGCGCTATAAGGGGCAGCGCTTGGGGGCGCATGGTGATGCAGTAGCGTGGAGCTTCTACCCGGGGAAGAATCTTGGGGCCATGGGCGACGGTGGTGCGATTACGACTAACGATTCGCAAATCGCTGATCGTATCCGTGTACTGCGCAATTATGGGTCCCGAGTAAAATACATCAACGAAGTTCAAGGCTACAACAGCCGACTCGACCCAATTCAAGCGGCTATATTGCGCGTGAAATTGGCCTACTTAGACGAGTGGAATGCGCGGCGAAGCGTTATCGCAGGAAATTACATGCAGGCGTTGGGGGTTGCCATAACACGGCAATCCCCACCCTCGCTCATCCTCCCTCACACTCCCGACTGGGCCGAACCAGTGTGGCACCTGTACGTTGTGCAGCATTCTCACCCGAAGGACTTGCGGGAGGAACTGGCATATGCTGGCGTCGGCGCGATGGTCCACTACCCGATCCCCCCCCATTTGCAGAAAGCGTATGCGGCATTAGGCTATGTGCAGGGGCAATTTCCGGTTGCTGAACAAATAGCAAACCAATGTATTAGCCTGCCCATCGGGCCACAATTGACCGAACGGGCAGTAACCGAAGTAATTTCGGCATTTGAAGTGGCTATTAATCGAAGTGGTTGTGCAGCCCAAACTATTTGGTAGGTGGTTCGCACAATCGCATGGGTGGCTAAGCTTTACTGAGCTTGCATTTGTGTACGGAAGTTCCTTGCGTCGGAACATATAAGACCAATAGCTTGACGCATGGCCTTCAAATCGCGCTCAGACAAAATTACTAAACTACAATGCCCCGTGGTGAACCTTTTGGACATCACAAAATAATACATCTGCAAAAACTGAGGTTAACTGAATGACATTCGGAAAAATAACGTCAGATTTTGTAATAAGAGATTACGAATCGATAAAAATAAAAATAAAAAA
>CAITXW010000479.1 GCA_903896425.1 uncultured beta proteobacterium
GGGAGTTAAATGATGTTGAAGAAGTTCTTGGCGCTGCTCGTCCTGCTCTACGCCGCAGCCTGCTTCGCCGCAATCGATGTGAACAAGGCCAACGCCGCCGAGCTCGACAGCATCAAAGGCATTGGTCCGTCGCTATCGGGCAAGATTCTGGAAGAACGCAAAAAAGGCAACTTCAAGGACTGGAAAGACTTCATTGCGCGCGTCAAGGGCATGGGCCCTGCCAACGCCGTCAAATTCTCAGCCCAGGGTTTGACGATTGATACCGCCGCTTACGTGACCGAAGCGGCCAAGCCAGCTGCCAGCGCGGTCAAGAAGTAGACCGGCACCCCCGATTCCAATCAGGCGCGGCCCATGATGCAAGCCGTGGCCATCAGCTCTTCGAGCAGCGCCAGCGACACGCTGCCAGAGACCGAGTAGGGATCGAGTTCGGGCTTTTCAGCATACTTGAGCAGGATCGAAGCGTTGATCTTGGACATGTTGACCTGGCCCATGGTCCAACCACCAAAGCGCCGCTCGGAAATTTCCTCGTAGTGCAACAACACCAGTTCCTTGTGGCGCGGGTCGCGCTGGATGTGCCCGAACAATTCGCTCACCGCCATGCGCCCGCCCTCGATGGCCTGCAAAAAGATGCCGCCACCGTAGCAAAGAATACCGGTGATGCCGCACTCCGGGTTGTGCCGGCGTGACTGGACCAGGATCGCTTCGATCGCATCGCTGCTGGTATCAACCGCGCGGCTGGCATAGAGAAGACGTACCAGCATGATCAGCCTTTCTTCGGTATCAGCGAAAGGAATTCACGGCGCAGGTTTGGGTCCTTCAGGAAGCTGCCCCGCATCACCGAATTGATCATCTTGCTGTCCATGTCCTTGACGCCGCGCCAGCCCATGCAGAAATGCGTCGCCTCCATCACAATGGCCAAGCCGTCGGGCTGCGTCTTCTGCTGAATCAGATCCGCCAACTGAACCACCGCCTCTTCCTGAATCTGCGGTCGCCCCATGACCCACTCGGCCAGACGCGCGTACTTCGACAAGCCAATCACATTCGTGTGCTCATTGGGCAGCACGCCAATCCAGATCTGGCCAATCACCGGGCACAAATGGTGGCTGCAGGCACTGCGCACGGTGATCGGGCCGACGATCATCAACTCGTTGAGATGCTCGGCATTTGGAAACTCGGTGATCGTCGGTGCGTGGACGTAGCGTCCCCGAAACACCTCATTGAGGTACATCTTGGCGACACGGCGCGCTGTCCGGTCCGTGTTGTGATCGTTCTCGGTATCGATCACCAAGGCGCTGAGTACGCCCTTCATCTTTTCTTCCACCTCGTCAAGCAAACTCTCAAGTTCGCCCGGTTCGACAAAATCGGCAATATTGTCATTGGCATTGAATCGCTTGCGCGCTGCCAACAGGCGCTCCCGGATTTTGACGGACACCGGAACACCTTCATCGACATCGACTGGCTTCATGGTGCTTTGACTTTTCATTAACATGGAACAATGTTATCAGCGTTTTGCTCTCAGGGTTATTGCCTTGGGGCCGATTGCACATAGGCGTACAGCTAGCAAATCAATAGCGGGTGCCATTCAGGAAAAGCAGGATGTGCGTCACGATCAGGGCCACACGATCCAGAAAACGCTCGCGCCAGGGCCGATTTGCGTAGGCCGCCAACTGAACCTGAACGCTGTCCCGGCTCAAGGCCAGTTCCAGCCTCGCGCGCAAATCCTGCGCGAAAGCGACATCGTCCACCACCACATTGGCCTCGCGCGCCAGCAGCAAACTCAGGGGATCGAGGTTGGAAGACCCCACGGTGGCCCAATGACCATCGATCACAGCCACCTTGGCGTGATGAAAGCTCAGGCTGTATTCATGAATCTCGACGCCGGCCGCCAGCAAGGCACCGTAGACCGGGCGGGTTGCGTGGTACTGCATGAAGTACTCGTAGCGACCCTGCAACAGCAAACGCACGCGCACGCCGCGTCGCGCCGCCAGAATCAGGCCTTTGCGCAGTTTGCGACCAGGAAAGAAATAGGCGTTGGCAATGATGATTTCCTTGCTTGCCGCGCCGATGGCTTTTCGGTAACTGCGCTCGATCCCGACGCGGTTGCGTACGTTGTCACGCAGCACCAGCGCGGCATGGACAGTGTGTCCCGTGCCGATGCCGGGCAGCGGCGCCGCATCGGACGCGCCACCGGTCGCCGCTGCCACGGCTTCCTGCAGGGCATGCCAGGCGGCCGTGAAATCACTTTGACGCGCCGTGCTGGCAGCCTGAAAGCGCCACCAGAACTGCACCGTGGCCTGGTGCATGGCCTGCACCAACGGACCCGTGACCCGCACCGCAAAATCGAAACGGGCCGCCTCCAGAACGCCGTGATTCGGATCATAGAAATCATCGAGCACATTGAGTCCGCCGCAGAACGCCACGCGGCCATCCACGATGCACAGCTTGCGATGCAGACGGCGCCAGCGGCTTGGAATCAGCCCGCCCAGGCGCCCCAGGGGCAGGAAGATCCGCCATTGCACACCAGCCCGGTCGAAGCGCTCGCACCACTCATGCGGCAAGGCCGGTGTGCCGACACCGTCCATCACCAGGAACACGCTCACGCCGCGTTGACCAGCGCGCTCCAGCGCCGCCGCGACCTGCGCGCCGGCAGCCGTGACATTGAAGATGTAGGTCTCCAGCCGCACTTCACGCACGCTGGCGTCAATGGCCTCAATCAGGGCCGGGAAAAACGCCTGCCCACCCTGCAGCAGTTGGACCTGATGACCGCCTGTAAGTTGCTGCATGATCGTGAAGCCTGCTGTGTAGGGCCTGCGACGCTCAGCGCCGAGCGCGCGATGCACCAGCGCCGGGCAGTTCGAACTCCGCAATCAAAGGCAGATGATCGGACATGCGCCACCAGATGCGTCCGTGCGGAACATGGACGGCGGTCGGCCTGAGCCCCCGGGCATAAACGTAATCGAGTTGCACCAGCGGCAGACGAGCCGGAAAAGTAGCCTGCCGCTCGCCCTTGAAAGACAGCAGACGGGTGACGCCAAGGGTGCGTTCGACCGCAGCGCCCCAGTCATTGAAATCACCTGCGATCAGCAGTGGCGCATCGTGGGGCACTTCGCGCTCGATAAAGCGCTGCAACTGCGTCACCTGACGTGCCC
>CAITXW010000480.1 GCA_903896425.1 uncultured beta proteobacterium
CAAACCGGCTGGCATCCGGTGGAACTGGCGCGTCAGCAGGTGCGCGAGCGCATATTCGAGCGCGTGGCGCAGCGCCAGTTCGCCGGTTTGATCGCGGCGCTGGTGGTGGGTGACCAGAACGCCATCGAGCGCGCCGACTGGGACGTCTTTCGCGCCACCGGCGTGGCGCACCTGATGGCCATCTCGGGCTTGCACATCACCATGTTCGCCTGGGCTGCGGCGCTGGTGCTGGCTTGGTTATGGCGACGCTCGCAGCGCCTTTGCCTGTGGCTGCCGGCATCCAGCGCCGCCTTGGTCGGTGGCGTGCTGTTGGCAACGGCCTATGCCTTGTTCAGCGGCTGGGGCGTGCCTTCGCAGCGCACCATCCTGATGTTGTTCACGGTGGGCCTGCTGCGCCTGTCAGGCAAGTGCTGGCCCTGGCCGCAGGTCTGGCTGCTGGCCTGCGCCGTGGTGGTGGCGGCGGACCCCTGGGCGCTGTTGCAGGCTGGTTTCTGGCTCAGTTTTGTGGCGGTGGGTGTTCTGTTTGCCTCGTCAGCGAGTGTGGTCACGCCTGACTCGAATGCCCCGCGCCCGCTTGTCTGGCGCGTGTTGGCAAATCTGCGTGAATCACTGCATGAACAGTGGGTCATCACGCTGGCGCTGACGCCGCTCACACTGCTGCTGTTTGGCCAGGTCTCGCTGGTCGGGCTGGCGGCCAATGCGCTGGCCATTCCCTGGGTCACGCTACTGGTCACACCCCTGGCCATGGCGGGGGTGTTGATGCCGCCACTGTGGGACCTGGCGGCCCTGGCGATGGCGGCGCTGACGGGGTACCTGCAATGGCTGGCAGCGCTGCCCTTTGCCACTGTGAGCCTGGCACAGGCGCCGCTGTGGCTGGGTGTGGCCGGTGTTCTGGGCGGTGTGCTGCTGGTGTTGCCCTTGCCCTGGCGTCTGCGGCTGAGCGGCCTGCCGCTGCTGTTGCCGGTGCTGTTGTGGCAGGCACCGCGCCCGGCAGCGGGCGAGTTCGAATTGCTGGCCGTTGATGTTGGTCAGGGCACGGCCGTCATTGTGCGCACCGCCACCCATGCGTTGCTGTATGACGCCGGACCCCGATACAACCGCGAGAGCGACGCCGGCCACCGGGTGCTGGTGCCGTTGCTGCGTGCGCTTGATTTGCGGCTCGATACGCTGGTACTGAGTCACCGTGACAGTGACCATATCGGTGGCGCGCTGGCGGTGTTGGCGATGCAGCCGCAAGCCAGCCTGTTGAGTTCAATTGCTGACGATCCGCAGTTCCAGGGCAGCAGCGCGCGCACGCGTTGTGTTGCGGGCCAAAACTGGCGCTGGGAAGGTGTTGAGTTTGAGGTGCTGCAGCCGCAGGCGCAGGACTACGATGCCGGGCTCAAGCGCAACGCCATGAGTTGCGCGCTGCGGATCTCCAATGGCGCACGCTCGGCTTTGCTGACCGGGGACATTGAACAAGCGCAGGAGGCTCGGCTGCTGGCCGGTAACATTTTTCCGGTCGATGTATTGCTGGTGCCGCACCATGGCAGCAAGTCATCGAGCAGCGCTGCCTTTCTTGATGCGGTGCAGCCGCGCATCGCCTTGGTGCAGGCCGGCTACCGCAACCGATTCGGGCATCCGGACGAGTCCGTTTTGGTGCGCTATCGTGACCGCGGGATTCGCGTTGTTGATTCTCCCCATTGTGGTGCGGCGGTCTGGCAATCGGCACGAGCGCAAGAGGTCCAATGTCGTCGCGAACAGGCTTCACACTACTGGCAACACCGCCTGCCCTGACGGCCTTGGCGTAAAGCTTGCTAAGCTAGAGGCAGGAGAGAATGATGGCCATGCAGAAATTCGACGAGATGTACACCCGGTTGCCCTATGAGTTTTTTACGCATGGTGCGCAGATTCGTGAGCATTACAAGCTCTATGACGAGTGGCTGGCGCGCCAGCCCGGCGACATGATGGCGCAGCGGCGCGAGGAAGCCGAGATGATCTTCCGGCGCGTCGGCATCACCTTTGCCGTCTACGGCGAGAAGGACGAGGAGGGCGCCGGCAGCGAACGCCTGATTCCCTTTGACCTGATCCCGCGCATCATCCCGGCCAATGAGTGGAAGGTTCTGGAACGCGGTCTGGTGCAGCGGGTGGCCGCCCTGAACCGCTTTGTGCACGACGTCTACCACGATCAGGAAATTATCAAGGCCGGTATCGTGCCGCGCGAGCAGATCGAGAACAACGCCCAGTTCCGTCCCGAGATGATGGGTGTCAACGTGCCCAACAACATCTATTCGCACATCTCGGGCATCGACATCGTGCGCGCGCCCAATGCCGCTGGCGAGGGCGAGTACTACGTGCTGGAAGACAATCTGCGCGTTCCCAGTGGCGTGAGCTACATGCTGGAAGACCGCAAGATGATGATGCGGCTTTTCCCGGCTCTGTTCAACGCCTACCGCGTCGCGCCGGTTGCGCATTACCCCGATCTCTTGCTCGAAACCCTGCGTGCCAGCAGTCCGGCGACCACAGCCGAGCCGACCGTGGTGGTGCTGACGCCTGGCATGCATAACAGCGCCTACTTCGAGCACGCGTTTTTGGCGCAGCAAATGGGGATCGAACTGGTGGAGGGGCAGGACCTGTTCGTGCGCGACAACTTCTGCTACATGCGCACGACGCGCGGCCCGAAGCGGGTCGATGTCATCTACCGCCGTGTTGACGATGACTTTTTGGACCCCAAGGTGTTCCGTCCAACCTCAACCCTGGGTTGCGCTGGCCTGCTCGACGTCTACCGTGCCGGCCACGTGACGATCTGCAATGCGGTTGGCACCGGTGTGGCCGATGACAAGTCGATCTACCCTTACGTGCCCAAGATGATCGAGTTCTACCTTGGCGAGAAGCCGATCCTCAACAACGTGCCGACCTACATGTGCCGCAACCCGGACGACCTGGCCTACACCCTGGCCAACCTGAAGGATCTGGTGGTCAAGGAGGTGCATGGCGCTGGCGGCTACGGCATGCTGGTCGGGCCGGCTGCGACCAAGGCCGAGATTGAAGACTTCCGCAAGGCGGTGCTGGCCAATCCGAGCGGCTACATCGCGCAGCCGACGCTGAGCCTGTCAAGTTGCCCGACCTTTGTTGAAAGCGGTATCGCGCCGCGCCACATTGACCTGCGCCCTTATGTGCTCAGCGGCAAGACGGTGCAGATGGTGCCCGGCGGCCTGACGCGCGTGGCGCTCAAAGATGGCTCACTGGTTGTCAACTCGTCACAGGGCGGTGGCACCAAGGACACCTGGGTGCTGGAGAACGGCGCCTCGCCGACCCCGCCAACCCAGACGCAAACCCAGTCGGCTTAAGGAGTCACGCCATGCTGTCACGTACCGCCGATCACTTGTTCTGGATGTCGCGCTATACCGAGCGCGCCGAAAACACCGCACGCATGCTCGATGTCAACTACCAAACCTCGCTGCTGCCGCAGTCCGATGCGGTTGCGCTGGTTGGCTGGCAGGGCTTGCTCAGCATCAGCGAACTGCTGTCGAGTTACCAGGCAACGCATGGCGAGATCCAGGCGCGCAATGTGCTGGACTTCATGGTCAAGGATGAGGGTAATCCGTCATCCATCGTGTCCTGCCTGAGTGCGGCCCGCGAGAACGCACGCGCTGTGCGCGGCACGCTCACGACCGAGGTCTGGGAGACGCAGAACCAGACCTGGCTTGAAGTCAAGCGCATGATCAAGAGCGGCGAGTTTGAGCGCGATCCGGCGCAGTTCTTCGAGTGGGTCAAGTTTCGCTCCCATCTCTCGCGCGGCGTCACGGTGGGCACCATGCTGATGGACGAGGCCTTGTACTTTATGCGCATGGGAACTTTCCTGGAGCGCGCTGACAACACGGCACGTCTGGTCGACGTCAAGTTTCACGCGGTGCAAAGCGACTTTTACGGTGCCGCCAGCGAGAAGGACCAGGAATACGACTTCTACCACTGGAGCGCGATATTGCGCAGCGTGTCAGGCTTCGAGGTCTATCGCAAGGTGTATCGCGACGTCATCAAGCCCGAGCGTGTGGCGGAGTTACTGATCCTGCGCCCCGACATGCCGCGCTCGCTGCACGCCAGTCTGAACGAAGTGCTGAGCAATCTGGCGCTGGTGGCCAACGAGCAGTCAGCCGAGACGCAGCGGCGTGCCGGCAAGCTGTGCGCAGAGCTCAAATACGGGCGTATCGACGAGATCATGGCCACCGGATTGCATGCCTATTTGACGCAATTCCTGGACCGCGTCAACGATCTGGGTGTGCACATCAGTCGGGACTTTTTGGTGCCATCAGCGGCTTGATCGGGTTCAGTGCCGCACTGGCGGCCTGACCGAGTTCGATCACGGCCATGGCGGAGTTGCAGTTCCAAGTATTGCGGGTTCTAAAGTAATAATTTACTGTGAATCCAACATGTCGACAGCGAGAAATAACCGACCGTAAAAGTTTCACTCTGGGGTGTGAGAGTCTGCCTAAGCGTGCCCATAAGCCAAGCCAGGCCATGCCCTCAGAACAGAGGTTTTCCAATCAGGCGCCTCCAAACTGCGGTCAAATCCGAATTCTCACGTTGAAGCCAAAATCTTGCTTGCCCCTGCTTTGGTTCGTCCTCATTCACAACGCAAGTTCGTGTTCGATACGACGCGCTGCGGATACAAGTGAAGCACGGCACAACATCTCGAGTTCTTCGTTGTAGCGGACCTGCGGCACCACTACGCTCAACGCCCCAATAGGATATCCGTCATTGCGCAGCACAGCGATCGCCAAGGCATTCACCCCTATGGTATTTTCACCGTAGGAAATCGAGACCCTATCGGCTCCAACGGCTCTCAAACGTTGCCTAATGTCGTTGGCAGACTTGGCTGTCTCAGAGGTCATTGGTTTGAAGTCTACATGTCGCAAATACTCTTCCTGTTCATCGGCTTTCAAGGCGCTTAGTACGGCCTTTCCAGCCGCTGCGGAGTAGAGAGGAAAAGTGACGTGTGGCGTCATACGATAACTTAGGGGATGGTGGTCTACCTCTTCACCCAGAACCCGCTCCACGTGGTCGCCCCGGAACAGATAAAACGCTGAGGCCTCCCGTGTCTTTTCCGTTAGCCAGGCTAATTGCGGTTTGGCGATCTTAAGGATATCGCGCACATGCTTGCCCTGTTGCAGCAATTCGAAAAAAGCCGGGCCAAGCTGATAGTTTGGAGTGTCCAAATCTTTTTCAAGGTAACCACGAGTCACCAGGTTGCGCACCAACCCAGTCAGGCTGCTTTTCGGAATACCAAGCGATCGCGACAACTCCGCATGCGAAACAGCATTGCCGCGTCTGCAGAGGAGTTCAAGTACATCCAATACTCGGTCGGCTGATTTGATGGTAGACGGCTGCATGTTGAGGCGTTCGGCAAAGAGGCTGGAAAAAAGACTGCCTTTTGGTTAAAAAAAGTTGACACCAGGAATTTTACTGTTTACAGTGGGTCGCATGTTCTTAAGCTTGAACTGTTCTCATATGTGAACAAATATTAGCCTAAACATAACAAGAGCGATTCCCGAAAATAGAGGAGACATCATGGCTTGGCAAAAATTTAGCGTCGTACTAATTTATCTTGCTTGTTGCTTTGGTCAGGTTAACGCTCAGGTTGAAGATTATCCCAAAAAACCTATCCGGGTTATTAACCCATATGTCGCTGGTGGTGGGGTCGACGCAATATTCCGTCCTCTTTTGGAAAAAGTTGGGGCAAATATCAAGCAGCAGTTTGTGATCGAAAGTCGTTCCGGTGCAAATGGAATGATAGCGATGAGTTTGGCAGCCAAGGCGCCGCCAGACGGCTATACCATCGTGATCGGGACAACAGGGGCGGTCGTGATGAATCCCGCCGTCTACGAAAAACTGGCTTACGACCCGGTCCGGGATTTCGTACCCATCACCAATGTTGCGCAGTCGGCATTCATGCTGACTGTCAATCCCACGGTAAAGGTCACGGATGTAAAAAGCCTGATCGAAATGGCCAAACAACGTCCCGGTGAGGTGTCTTACTCGTCATTCGGAATTGGAAGTTCATCTCATCTCGGTGCTGAGATGTTTAGTCAGTTCGCCGGAGTTAAATTGCTGCACGTACCTTACAAAGGTAGCGCTGAAGCCGTCGTTGCGCTTGTGTCGGGCCAAGTAATGATGAGCTTTGATTCGCTGCAGTCGACCATGCCGCATATCCGCAGCAAGCGGCTCAAACCGATAGGTCTGGCTTCCCAGCGCCGCTCGTTGGTTGCGCCGGATATTCCGACTATTGCCGAACAAGGGCTTACGGGCTTTGAAGTGGGTTCCTGGTACGGCCTTCTGGCTCCGGCAAACACGCCCGACGCGATTGTTGATTACTTGAACGCGGAGGTGCTCAAGGCGTTGGCGTCGCCCGAGATAAAAGAGCGGTTTGCTGCACTTGGTCTCGAACTGATTGGAAACTCCCGAGCGGAATTTTCACTTCAAATTCGCAATGAACTTGTGCGATGGAAGAAAGTTGCCCAAACAGGCGATATTCGTGCAGAACGCTAATAACAAATTTTAAAAATAATTCGGAGCCACTATGAAATATATAAGAACGGCATTGTTTGCCCCTGGGAACAATCCCAAAGTCATGGCGAAGGCGCTCGCGAGTGGCGCTGATGCGGTAATTCTCGATCTTGAAGATTCGGTGCCGCTTGCTGCCAAGGCTGGCGCCAGGGAGCAGGTGGCGCAGGCCATCTGCGATGCCACGACAAGCATGGGATTGAATAGACCCAAAATAATTGTCCGAGCTAACGCAACTGATACCGGTTTACTGCATGATGATGTCAAGGCTGTCGCGGTAGAAGGGCTGGACTTACTCATGCTTCCCAAGGCCGAAACCGCAGAGGAGATACGGAATCTATCAGACCTGCTCGAAAACTTGGAGGTTAAGCGCCAGCTTCACGGCGTTGAAATCGCTCTGCAAATTGAGACCGCGCTGGGCGTATATCGCTGCTTTGAGTTAATCAAGGCCTCTCAGCGCGTAAGCATGACCTGCATTGGCAGTGCCCGCGACGGTGATTTGCAAAATGACCTGGGTTGCGGCTGGTCAATTGAGGGTAAAGAGCTCTTGTATGCGCGCTCCAAGGTTCTGCTTGATTCTCGCGCCGCAGGCAATGTGCTACCGCTGGACGGTGTATATGCGGACTTAGGGGATGAAGAAGGATTGATTCAGGATTCCAGGCTGTCTGCCAGCCTCGGATATGCCGGCCGAACAATCATTCATCCAAAGCAGATTGCAGCAGTACGGGATGCTTATGGTGTCACAGCGCGTGATATTGCTTATTACAAGCGTGTGGTCGACGGGTTCGAGGCCATGGAAAAATCTGGCGTTGCCGCCATTACCATCGATAACAAACTGATTGACTATGCCATGTACAAGCAAGCCAAACGAGTACTTGAAGTCGCGGTCAATCAATCTTGATCGACATCCAAAATGAATTTTGAGCTAACCAGTGACCAGAAGAACATACGTCATCATGTGCGTGAATTGCTTGAAGATGTATGCCCCCCTCAATACGCACAAGAGTGCGATGAAAAGCAACAGCCACCCCGGGCCGCTTTTGCAGCGCTGGCGAAACACGGATGGCTTGGCTTGATTGGCCCTGAAGAGTACGGCGGGTCAGGCGGTTCTACAACCGATTTGGCGATACTCCTTGACGAGATCGGCTTCCATTTTGAGGAACTTGGCTTGTGGGTATTTCGTAATATCACTTATGGATGCTTTGCGGTACTTGCTCACGGCTCCAAGGAACAAAAGGAGCACATGATACCGGGAGTTATCAAAGGCGAGCTGTCTTTTTGCTTTGGGTTAACCGAGTCAGACTCAGGTTCTGATGCTGCCGCCCTCAAGACGCTCGCATTGCGGGAGGGCGATAACTTCATTATTAATGGACGCAAGGTCTATACCTCTGGCATGGACATCAGTGACTATTGCTTGCTGGTCACAAGAACCAATAGCCTTGGGAAAAAACAGCAGGGGATTACTAATTTCCTGGTTGACACCAGACTGCCCGGAATTGAAGTTCGGAAACTGGCAACACTTGGGCAACGCGCCATTGGCACAACGGAGGTTCTTTACTCCGACGTCAAGGTTCCGGACAACGCTATGCTCGGTGACCTGGATCAGGGGTGGAAAGCTGCTGACTCCTACCTTTGTTATGAACGGCTATGCCTGTCGGCGGCGCGTACCGGCGCAGCAAGGGCCGCATTTGAGTACGCTCTTGAATACGCAAAAAATCGCCAACAGTTTGGCAAACCGATCGGTAAATTTCAAGCGGTTTCTCACAAACTTGCGGAGATGAAAGCAATGCTTGATATCTCCCAAACCATGGTGCATCGCTATGCATGGTTGATGGAGAACAAGCAGGCCACGCGCCAGGATGCGGCAATATTAAAGCTTTACACAAGTGAATCCTATAAGTCGATTTCGGATATGTGCTTGCAGATCCTTGGAGGCTATGGATATTGTATGGAGTATCCCATGCAAAGATTTTTCCGCGACGCCCGACTGGCCACAATAGGTGGTGGCACATCTGAAATTCAAAA
>CAITXW010000481.1 GCA_903896425.1 uncultured beta proteobacterium
ACATTGAACGCAGCGAGGTCATCGGTCCGGTGATCGAGACCCAGTGCAACTACTTCGCGCCGCTGGCATTCCCGCAGATGGTGGAGGCCGGCATTCGTGTGGCACGCCTGGGCAGCAGCAGTGTGCGCTACGAAGTTGGCCTGTTTGCCCAGGGCGAGCCGCTCACGGCCGCCAAGGGCCACTTCATTCATGTCTACGTCGACCGGCACAGCCGTCGGCCCGTACCTCTACCACCCCAACTCAAAGCCGTTCTGGAGAAACTTTTATGACAGCGATATCGGTTGACGAAGCCATCACCTCGCGCATGGCCGTGCGCGCCTTCACGCAGCAAGCCGTGCCGCGCCAAACCCTGGAGGAACTGCTGCAGGTCGCCAGCCGCGCGCCATCGGGCACCAACACGCAGCCCTGGAAGGTTTATGTGGTGCAGGGCGCCAGCCGCAACGCGTTGGTGGACAAGGTCTGCGCTGTGCACGACGCGATCCGCGACAACCCGGCGCTCGCTGCCGAGTACCAGGAGCAATACGACTACTACCCGGCCCAGTGGTTCAGCCCGTATATCGACCGGCGGCGCGAAAACGGCTGGGGCCTTTATGGGCTGCTGGGCATTGGCAAGGCTGATCGCGACAAGATGCACCTGCAGATGCAGCGCAATTTCAGGTTCTTTGATGCGCCGGTCGGGCTGTTCTTCACAGTCCATCGCAACATGGGACGTGGCGCCTTGCTTGACTACGGCACCTTCCTGCAAAACATCATGCTGGCGGCGCGCGGACGCGGTTTGCACACCTGCCCGCAGCAGGCCTGGAATCTGTTCAACAAGATCAGCTTGGCGCACATCGGCGCCGGCGCTGACGAGATGCAGGTCTGCGGTATGGCCCTGGGCTACGCTGACGCATCGGCCGTGGTGAACAGCTTTCACACGCCACGCGTGCCGGTGGCCGAGTTCACGCACTGGCTCGAGTGAGCGCCTGGGCGCCGGCAGCGTGCCGGTATTCCTGACGGCTGTGGGACTCCCGCCATGACGTTTGTCGCGATCCAGTTTCTCAACGGCCTGAGTTACGCCACCACGCTGTTTCTGATGGCGGCCGGGTTGACGCTGATCTTCGGCGTGACCCGGATCGTCAACTTCGCGCATGGCAGTTTCTTCATGCTCGGTGCCCTGTTCGCGGCGCACTGGGTGACGCACTGGTTTCCAAGCTGGGGTGAATCGGCGCTGCTCTATGCGCTTGCCATGCTATTGGGCGCAGCCTGCGCCGCTGTGGCCGGGGCGCTGGCGGAATGGTTGTTGTTGCGTCGGCTCTATGGCGGTCCCGAGCTGTACCAACTGGTTGCGACCTTCGGTCTGAGTCTGGCTTTGTCAGACGCGATGCGCTGGGCCTTCGGGCCGCAGGAAGTTTTCGCGCCGCGCTTTCCCGGTTTGAAGGGTTCGGTACTGCTGTGGGGTGAGTATTTTCCGCAGTACCAATTGCTGACCATCGTGCTCGGTCCGTTGGTCTGGCTCGGCTTGCATCTGCTGCTGCAACGCACGCTCTTTGGGCAGCGTCTGCGCGCTGCCACGCAGGACCGCAGCATGCTTGCGGCGCTCGGGGTTGACCCCAAGCCCCTGATGCTCGGCGCCGTGGTGCTGGGCTGCGCGCTGGCGGGTCTGGGCGGCGCCTTGCAACTGCCGCGTGAGCCAGCCAATCTGCAGATGGATGTCAACGTCATCGTCGAAACCTTTGTCGTCGTGGTGACGGGCGGTTTGGGCAGCATTGCCGGCGCTTTTTTTGCGGCGCTGCTGATCGGCCTGGTGCACGCGCTGGGTTTGAGCCTGTTTCCGCAGGCGACACTGGTGCTGGTGTTCCTGACCATGAGCGTGGTTCTGGCGCTGCGTCCGCGTGGCCTGCTCGGGCAGCATGTGGACGCCGGCGCGCAGGAGGCTGCGCAGAAGTTTGGCCTGGCGCCGCGCACGCCGCTGGCTTCGGCCTCGGTCTTCCTGCTGCTGGCACTGGCTTTGTGTGCGCTGGGCTGGGTCGGCGGTTACTGGCAATCGCTGGCGACCGATGGCCTGATCCTGCTGATCTTCGGCATCAGTCTGCA
>CAITXW010000482.1 GCA_903896425.1 uncultured beta proteobacterium
ACAACAGCTTTAACCAGCTCATGTTTCCTGCAGGGAAACGAAGGTCAGCGCCATATGAGTGATATCAAACCCCAAGGGGTGAGTCCGACTTCGTCGGTCTACCAGGCCTACCAGGCCAATACCCATCTGTTTGGCGGCAACGCCCCGTATGTCGAGGAGATGTACGAAAACTACCTCGCCAATCCCGGCAGCGTACCCGACTCGTGGCGCGATTATTTTGACGCCCTCACGAACGTGCCCGCGCTCGACGGCAGCAGTGCCAAGGACGTGCCGCACCTGCCGGTAATCAACGCTTTTGCAGCGCGCGCCAAGCAGGGTGGCACCAAGGTTGTGGTGGCCAATAGCGACGCCGAAATGGGCCGCAAGCGTACCGCAGCGCAGCAACTGATTGCGGCTTACCGCACGGTGGGTGCGCGCTGGGCTGACCTGGACCCTTTGAAGCGCATCGAGCGCGACAAGATTCCCGAGCTTGAGCCGTCCTTCTACGGCTTCAGCGATGCCGACCAGGAAGCGGTGTTCAACACCAGCAATACTTTCTTCGGCAAAGACACGATGAGCCTGCGCGAGCTGATGAACGCGCTGCGCCAGACTTACTGCGGCACCATCGGCGCCGAGTACATGTACATCACCGAGCAGGACCAGAAGCGCTGGTGGCAGCAAAAGTTGGAGAGCATCCGCTCCAAACCTGATTTCAATGAAGAAAAGAAGAAACACATCCTGGATCGCTTGACGGCGGCCGAAGGTCTGGAGCGTTTTCTGCACACCAAGTTTGTGGGTCAGAAGCGCTTCTCGCTCGAAGGTGGCGAGAGTTTCATCGCTTCGATGGACGAATTGATCCAGGGCGGTGGCGCTGTCGGCCTGCAGGAAATCGTGATCGGCATGGCGCATCGCGGACGCCTCAACGTGCTGGTCAATTCGCTGGGCAAGATGCCGGCCGACCTGTTTGCCGAGTTTGACCACACGGCGCCAGAAGACCTGCCCAGTGGCGACGTCAAGTACCACCAGGGCTTCAGCTCGGACGTCTCCACGCCCGGCGGCGCGGTGCATCTGAGCCTGGCATTCAACCCCTCGCACCTGGAGATCGTCAACCCGGTGGTGGAAGGTTCGGTGCGCGCGCGCATGGACCGCCGTGCTGACCCCAAGGGTTTGCAGGTGCTGCCGATCCTGGTGCACGGTGATGCCGCATTTGCCGGCCAGGGCGTTGTGATGGAGACGCTGGCGCTGGCCGAAACACGTGGTTACAGCACCGGTGGCACGGTGCACATCGTCATCAACAACCAGATCGGCTTTACCACCAGCGACCCGCGCGACACGCGCTCCTCGATCTACTGCTCGGACATCGTCAAGATGATCAAGGCGCCGGTGCTGCACGACAACGGTGACGACCCGGAAGCCGTGGTGCTGGCAACGCAGCTGGCGCTGCAGTACCGCATGGAATTCCAGAAGGACGTGGTGGTCGACATCGTGTGCTTCCGCATGCTCGGCCACAACGAGCAGGACACGCCGGCGCTGACGCAGCCG
>CAITXW010000483.1 GCA_903896425.1 uncultured beta proteobacterium
CCAGTCGATTTCTTCCACCGCGTCGCCGTATTTTCCGGCCTGCGATTTGCCGGCAAAGTTGCTTGACGCCGCCAGCGGTTGGTGCGGAAAGGTATGCGCCAGATACAGGAAGAAAGGCTGGCCCTTGGCCTCCTCGATCACCTGGACCGCTTCGGTGGTGTAGCGCCCGGTGACTTCGGGCAGGATGTTCAGAATGTCGGCTTCGATTTGTTGTTTGTCCCGGTACAGCGGGCAGGGCCGCATGTCGTTGCTGTGGGGCACACCGAGGTAGCGGTCAAAGCCAAACTTGTGCGGATGAAACTCTGGCTGTTGACTGAAGTCGCCCAGATGCCACTTGCCAATCATGGCCGTGCGGTAGCCTGCTACCTTGAGCGCGGCGGCGACGGTCAGTTCCTTGTCGGACAGGCCTTCGGTGGCGTAGGCCTCGTGCAGGTCGGTGCTGCCAAGAACGGTGAGTTGCCCGGCCCAATTGCGCAACATGCGCTGCGCGGTGGCCTCGTTGGCCGGGTAGGGGTTGCCCGTCATGCCGGAGCGAAACGGATAGCGCCCCGTGAGCAAGCCGGCGCGCGAAGGCGAGCAGACACCGCTGCACGCGTAGTAGTCGCTTAAACGCAGGCCGGCCTTGGCCAGGCGGTCGATGTTGGGCGTGCGGATCGAGGTGCTGCCATAGCAGCCCAGGTCACCATAGCCCAGATCGTCACAGTAGATGACGATGACATTGGGCTTCTCGGCCTTGGCATTGAGCAGCTTGGGCAGGCGCAAGGCCGAACGCTGCGGATACGGACCGTAGAGATCCTCCATCGGCCGGCGATTGAGCAGGAGATAGGCTTCGGTACCGACGGCAGCGACGCCGCCCGCAACGCAGCCGCCCCAGGCGAGCTTTTTCAACAAGCCACGGCGCTTCATAGGGCTTGCCCGTTCAGGGGCCGCGAGCATTTGGAAAAAATGCGGGTGTGCCGTACTGCTGTCATCGTGGTCGGTCGAAGTTTCATGCTGGCTCTCCTGAGGTTTGTGGCATATTGCACTGAACGTCAATTTGATCTGCGCATGGTAGACAAGCGGCGCGATTCGAATTGCCAAAATTCTGACAATGTTTGTTGATTGGGCCCTATGGTTAACCCTAGAACACCCCTGGATGTCCGCGCCTTTCTCAAGCCCACCGTTTTCGGGCAGCTTGGCCCTGAGGTGCTGGACGAGGTGACCAACTGTGCAGTCGTCGAGCGCTTTGAGGTGCCTACTTTGCTCAATGCGGCAGGCGCGTCGCTGGAGCGCCTGCGCCTGGTGGTGGAAGGCAGTATTTCGATTTTTGCCCGCAAGCCATCGGGCAAAGAAGTGGTGATCTCGGAAGTGGGACCGCGTGGCTGGGCCGCCTGGTTGCCCTGCTTTGTGGCCGCGCCACCGACGCACGATTTTTACAGCGGCGCCAAATCCTGTTTCATTGCATTGCCGGTCAAGGTGGTGCAAAGCCTTTGCCTGCAATACCCTGAGCTGTATCCCTTGATCATTGGCGAAATCGGCCTGCGCTTTCGCTTGCTGATGGAATGGGCCAGCCAGTCGATTCTGCTGGCGCCGGAACAGCGCATGGCCAAACTGATTGTGCTTCTGGCGCAGGAGCAAAAGGCCGTAAGCAGTCCGAGTTCGATCGTCATCACGCAAAGCCGACTCGCCAACCTGGCGCGCTGCTCGCGGCAGTCAGCGAATGTTTTGTTGAGCAACCTGGAGCAGAAGGGACTGATTCAACTACTGTATGGCAAATGTGACATTCCAGACTTGGCCGCGTTGGCTGAATTTGCCGATGCGGAAGAAGCGGATGCGGAACCTGAGGAGAAGTCGCGACTCACTGTTCGTGATTGATATTGATGGGATCGATGCGCACTTGAAATTGCGCGTGCCCACCCGTGACAGCAGTTTGGCAACCTGATGTTTAATTCGGCTTGTAGACGCCGAACGGACATAAGATCAAATGCCCCGGGACGGGTCCGGACTTTCTGGACATCATCCGTGGCGCATGATGAAGTTTTCCGCCATCTATTTTTTCGAGGAGCACCGCATGAGTAAGCAAACAGCAAAGTCCAGCAAGGCAATCAAGATTATTGTCAGCGCAACGCTTGCCCTGGTTGCCGCAACACATACGCTCACCGCACAAGCCACCGAACTTTTGGTCTGGAGCGCCGGTGCAGCGCAGGCTCCAATGACAGAATTGGTGAAGGACTACCAAAATGGCTCTGGCAACACGGTGAAGATTGAATTTGCACCCGTTGGATCCTTGTTGAAACGTCTGTCCGAGGGGGGCAGGCCTGACGTTCTTATCCTGTCGCAGGATGTTTCCGGTGAAGTGGAGCGCAATGGCTGGACTGCGCCGAGCGCAAGCACCCCCATAGCCAGCGTCGGAGTGGGCGTAGCAGTACGCGTTGGGGCAGTTGAACCCGACATTTCCAGCTCGGATGCTTTGCGTACGACCCTGCTAAATGCCAAAAGTATCACCTATATCAATCCAGCGAAAGGTACCAGCGGCAAACACTTTGCCTCGGTGCTCGAGCAGCTTGGAATTGCGCAGCAGATGAAGTCCAAAACGACGCTTGGCGAAGCTGGCTTCGTCGTAGAGCCTGTCGCACGCGGCGAGGTAGAACTCGGCATCCAGCAAATTACCGAAATCTTGCCCGTCAAAGGGGTCAAACTGGTCGGTCCTCTACCTGCCCCGCTTCAGAAGACCACCACCTACACCATCGCAGTAGCCCGTTCAGCACGCGATACACAAGCAGCCCAAGATTTCAAGAAATTCATCCTGCTGGAGCCGTCTCTTGTGGTTTTCAAAGACAAGGGATTTTCAGTACCGTAACGCAATAAAATTTTGCGTGGTGTGGTGAAGGTTTTGACCCGTCGGGCAATTCAATCGGCTCGGGTGTGTTCAGTGCCCTGAAAAATCAATGAGGGTGAACAGCGACAGTCCACCGGCGCGCAGTTTTTCGGAGCCGCCCAACTCAGGCAGATCGACGATAGCGGCGCCTTCCATCACCCGGGCGCCGAGCTTTTCCAGCAATTTTTTGCCGGCCATCATGGTGCCGCCGGTGGCGATCAGGTCGTCGATCAAAAGCACGCGCTCGCCGGGTTTAACTGCATCGGTGTGCAGTTCGACGGTGGCGCTGCCGTATTCAAGTTCATAGGTTTCCTCGACCGTGGTGAAGGGCAGTTTGCCTTTCTTGCGGATCGGTACGAAGCCTACGTTCAACTCATAAGCCACCACAGCGCCCAGAATGAAACCGCGCGCATCGAGTCCGGCAACCACGTCCGGGCGCAGGGCGGGGTCCATGTAGCGATGGACAAAAGCGTCGATCAGAACCCGGAACACCTTGGCTTCCTGCAACAGCGGTGTGATATCACGGAACTGCACGCCCGGCGCGGGCCAATCCGGCACGGTGCGGATGTGGTCTCGGAGGTACTGGTTGACGCTGTAGTGTTTCATGGCGCATCGGGTAGGGGCTTGGGCCCCTATTGTGCATCGGGCTCGCCCAGCGCCAGGCGCGATTCGGTCAACCCGTAAGTAACTTTTGCTCGGCCAGTGCCAGTGCTTCGGCTTTGCCGGAGAGCACCAGCGTATCGTTGTCTTCAATCAGCGGATCCTGCGCGATGGACACGACCTTGCCGTCGCCGCGTCGCAGGCTGACAACGCGAACATCCAGATTGAGTAAGGCTAACTGGCTGATGCGTTGACCAATGCAGCGGGCCGCCAGTGGCAAGGTCAGCGATGTCAGACGCTCTTGGTGCAGTTCATCGACCGAGTCATCGTCGGCCCCGTGGAAGTAGCCGCGCAGCAGGTTGTAGCGCGCATCGCGTTGGCCTTGCACGATGCGCAACACGCGTCGCACCGGCACCCCAACCAGTGCCAGCGCATGGCTGGCCAGCATCAATGAGCCTTCGATGGCTTCGGGCACGACTTCGGTCGCGCCGGCTTGGCGCAGGGCCTCCAGATCATGGTCGTCCTGGGTGCGCACGATGACGGGCACCTGGGGTGCGTGGGCGCGGGTATGGGCTAGCACCTTCATGGCACCGGGCACTTCAAGGTAGGTGATGACAACGGCACTGGCGCGCGCCAACCCGGCGGCCATCAATGCCTGCAACCGCGCCGCATCGCCAAAGACCACCGAATCACCCGCCGCAGCGGCCTGGCGCACGCGATCGGGGTCAAGGTCCAATGCCATGTAGGGAATGCCTTCGAGGTCGAGCATGCGCGCCAGATTCTGTCCGCAGCGGCCAAAGCCGCAAATAATCACATGCTTATTGACGTTAATTGACTTGCGCGCAATGGTGGTCATCTGCAGGGATTGCTGCAGCCATTCGCTGCTGACCAGCTTCATCACCAGTGGGTTGCTGTACAGGACGATGAAGGGGGTGGCCAGCATCGAGAGCACCATGCTGGCCAGGATTGGGTTGAGCAGGGCGGGCGGTACCAGTGCGCTTTCCTGCGCCAGTGTCAGCAGCACAAACCCGAACTCGCCGGCTTGTGCCAGGTACAAACCTGTGCGCAGCGAAACGCCGGCCGTGGCACCCAGGGCACGGGAGAGCAAGGCCACGATAGCAGCTTTGAACAGCACAGGCAGTGTCATCAGCAACAGCACCAGCGGCCAACGCTCCAGCACCAGACGCCAGTCCAGCATCATCCCGATGCTGATGAAGAACAGGCCCAGCAGAACATCGTGAAAGGGCCGGATATCGGTTTCCACCTGCTGCTTGTATTGGGTCTCCGAGATCAGCATGCCGGCGATGAAGGCGCCCAGTGCCAGGCTCAGCCCGGTAAGTTCAGTCAGCCAGGCCAGTCCCAGTGTGATGAGCAGCAGGTTGAGCACAAACAACTCTTCACTTTTGCGCCGGGCTACCAGGGTGAGCCAGAATCGCATCACGCGCGGGCCGCCCACCAGCAGCAAGGCAATCAGGACGCTTGCCTTGACGCTGGCGATTGCCAGTGTTTCCAGCAGTTGCTCGCCCGATGCGCCAAGGGCCGGTATCAGCACCAGCAAGGGCACTACTGCCAGATCCTGAAACAACAGCACCCCCATCACGCGTTTGCCGTGTTCAGATTCCATTTCGAGCCGTTCTGTCATCAGTTTGACGACAATTGCGGTGCTGCTCATGGCCAGCGCTGCAGACAGGGATAAGGCGGTCTTCCAGCCCATGCCCCAGAGGGACGGCAGCAGTGTCGCCAGAGCGAGTGCGATGGCGGTAGCCCCGAGCATGGTCAGCAGAACCTGGAAAAAGCCCAATCCAAAAACATGGCGGCGCATGGCGCGCAGCTTGGGCAGATTGAACTCCAGACCGATCACGAACATCAGGAAGACAACGCCGAATTCGCCCAGGTGGCGCACGCCATCGGCGTTTTTTGCCAGCGCCAATGCGTTCGGGCCGATCAGCACGCCCACGCTCAGATAACCCAGCATGGGCGGCAGCTTCAGGTAGCGGCAAACGACCACCCCCAGCACGGCGGCCAGCAAATAAAGCAGGGTGAGTTCGAGCGGGCTCATGCCTACATACTAGCAAGTGCTGCATCCGTCTATAAAATGAAGCCATGACACCTCAATCCAAGCGGCTCCCCGCCTTTGCTGCGGAGCAGGCCATTCGACTGGCTCGGGAAACTCTGGACATCGAAGCCGCAGCGGTACTTGGTTTGAGGCGGAACCTTGGCACTTCATTTGCCCAGGCCGTTGAAATGATGCTGGGCCTGAGTGGACGCGTGGTGGTGATGGGGATGGGCAAGAGTGGCCACATTGGGCGCAAGATCAGTGCGACATTGGCTTCGACTGGAACGCCCGCCATGTTTGTCCATCCGGCGGAGGCCAGTCACGGTGATCTGGGCATGATTCAGCCGGACGATCTGGTGCTGGCGATTTCGAACAGCGGCGAATCCGAAGAATTGACCTCGATCCTGCCGGTGCTCAAGCGCATGGGGACGCGCCTGATCGCGATGACCGGCAGGGCGGATTCGACACTGGCGCAGCATGCCGATCTGTTTCTGGATTGCGCAGTCGAGAAGGAAGCCTGCCCTTTGAATCTGGCGCCTACAGCCAGCACCACGGCGCAACTGGCCTTGGGAGATGCGCTGGCGGTTGCGCTGCTGGATGCGCGTGGATTCAAGGCAGAAGATTTCGCACGCTCGCATCCGGGTGGCGCACTGGGTCGCAAGCTGCTGACCCATGTCAGTGATGTAATGCGCTCGGGCGAGGCCGTGCCCAGAGTCGCTGGGCACGCGAGCTTCAGTGACTTGATGCGCGAGATGAGCAGCAAGGGGCTGGGGGCAGCAGCTGTCGTTGATGAAGCAGGACAGGTACTTGGAATCTTTACCGATGGTGATTTGCGCCGCTTGGTCGAAAAGGGCATCGATTTGCGCGGTCTGAGCGCACAGCAAGTCATGCATCCCAAGCCCAGCACCATCGCCAGCAACGCGCTTGCGGTAGAAGCAGCTGAACTGATGGAGTTGCGCTGCATCACCAGCGTGCTGGTACTCAACGAGAACGGTCAACTGTGTGGCGCCCTTAACAGCAATGACCTGATGCGGGCCAAAGTCATATGAGTTCGATTGTTCCTGCGCTCAATTTCGCGCCCGAGTTGCTGCTCAAGGCGCAGGGTATCCGGGTCGTTTTTTTCGATGTGGACGGTGTGCTGACCGATGGCAGTCTGTACTTTACCGAGACTGGCGAGACCATCAAGCGATTCCATACGCTCGACGGGCATGGACTCAAATTGTTGCAGCGGGTGGGCATCATTCCGGCGGTCATCACTGGGCGTGATTCGAAGCCGCTGCGTTTGCGACTGGCGGCGCTGGGCATTGACCATGTGCATTACGGTACTGAGGATAAGTACCCGGCAGCAGCGCAGACCCTCAAAGCTCTGGGCCTGGACTGGTCACAGGCCGCTGCGATGGGCGATGACTGGCCGGATCTGGCCCTGATGCGGTCCTGCGCGCTGGCGTGTGCGCCACCCAACGCCCATTGCGAGGTGAAGGCGCTGGCGCATTACGTGACGGGCGCTGGCGGTGGCAATGGCTCAGTCCGTGAGGTCTGCGATCTCCTGCTGATTGCCAGTGGCGGCTACAGAGACCTACTGGCGGAGACGCTGCCGTGATCCGTTTGTTGCGCACAATTGCGGCACAACTGTCGCTTTACCTACCGGTTGTTCTGATGGGCATGTTGGCGCTTGGGACCTACTGGCTGGTCCGGAGTACGCCGCAGTTACTTGCGAGCGCGCCTGCATCGCCGTTGCGCCATGAACCTGATTACCTGATGCGTAATTTCTCAGTGAAAACATTTGATGATGCTGGACGCCTGAAGATCGAACTGATGGGTAGCAATGCGCGTCACTATCCCGATACCGATACGCTGGAAATCGATCAGGTAAAAATTCGTTCCATCGATGAGCGCAACCGTTTGACCACAGCCAGTGCCCGACGTGCCCTGACCAATGGTGAAGCCTCTGAGGTTCAACTGTTTGGTCAAGCGCGTGTGGTGCGTGAGCCTGTCTCGTTCCAGGATGGGTCGCCGCAACTGCGCAGTGAGTTTCGCGGAGAGTTCCTGCATGCTTTTGTGCAAACTGGCCGCGTCAAATCGCACCTGCCGGTGGAACTGATTCGAGGGCAGGATCGGATCACGGGCGATGCGATGGATTTTGACGAGCATGACCGTGTGTTGCAGCTCAAGGGTCGCGTCAGAGGTGTGCTGCTGCCCGGGGTTGGCCACCAGGATTGAATGTAACGAGCCATGGCCAGACTCGTTTTCATCACCGGCGCATCGAGTGGTATTGGTCAGGCCTTGGCTTGGCGTTTCTATCAGGCTGGATATTCCCTGGCCTTGGTGGCGCGCCGCGCCAATGTAATTCAGGACTGGGTGGCAGAACGTCAGGTCGATGCGGCACGCTGCCAGATCTATACGGCTGATGTGGCATTGGTGGACAGTATCGTGGCGGCAGGGCAGTCCTGCTTGCAGCAGCAGGGCGTGCCGGACGTGGTGATCGCCTGCGCCGGGATCAGTATCGGTGTTGACAGTGCTGTGCGCGCTGACCTCGATGTGATCGCCAGAACCTTTGCCGTCAATAACATGGGTACGGCGGCTAGCTTTCACCCTTTTCTTGCTGCCATGGCGCAGCGCGGCTCAGGTATTTTGGTTGGCATTGCCAGTGTCAATGGCATTCGGGGCTTGCCTGGCCACGGCGCCAATTGCCCAAGCAAGGCCGCCATAATCAGTTATTGCGAGTGTCTTCGGGGCGAGTTGCGTGGCAGTGGGATCAAGGTTGTGACCCTGTGCCCGGGCTATGTCGAAACCCCTTTGACGCGCAAGAACGCTTTCCGCATGCCGTTCTTGCTGAGCTCGCAGGCCTTTGCTGAAAAAGCATTCCGGGACATCGAGGCCGGAGCCAGTTACCGTGTCATCCCCTGGCAGATGGGCGTGCTGGCCAAAGTGTTGCGTTTGCTGCCTAACTGGCTGTTTGACAAGGTCTTGGCCGGACGTCCGCGCAAGCCACGCAGCCCTGATGCCTGAGTGTTGTACCGGGCTGGCGGTTCAGGGCATCGTTTGATGATGAAACGATAAAAGGGCCACAAGGGCCCTTTTATCGATTGGCGCAAGGCCAGTCTGGTGCTTAGTAGCTGCTGCGGCCACCGCCGTAACCACCACCGCCGCCTCCGCCGCTGCGGCCGCCGCCAGCGCCACCGCCGTAACCGCCACCGCCGCCGCCAGCGCCACCGCCGTAACCGCCGCCGCCGCTACGACCGCCGCCAGCACCGCCGCCGAAGCCGCCGCCACCGGTGCGGGGAGGACGGGCTTCCATCGGACGTGCTTCGTTTACCACGAGGCCACGACCACCGTATTGTTGACCGTTCATGCCGCTGATAGCAGCTTGCGCTTCAGCATCATTGCCCATTTCCACGAAGCCGAAGCCCTTGGAGCGGCCAGTGTCACGTTCCATCATGACTTTGGCGCTGGTGACGGTGCCGTGTGCGGAAAATGCCTGAAGCAGGTCTTCGTCACGGAATGTATAGGGCAGATTGCCCACGTAAAGTTTGTTGCCCACGAGAGGACTCCTCAAAATGACTCAAAACGCGATGGAGTCCAAAACCGCAATTAACCCGCTATCAACAAACAATGAAGACTTAAAGCAGACGCGAAACTGACTAAACACCGCAAACTTGTATGACCGATTTCCGGAAATACGAGCGCATTATGCGTCAAGTCATACGGTTTGCACAAATTTTTTGGCAAAAAATCAAATATCCTGCTGCACTGTGGTTTTGGGGCGAATGGGCCCCGGCTCACCCGTTTACCAGTTCGCCTCGCGTTCAGGTGTCGCGCTGATCATGTGGATTGACAGATCGGCGCCGTCGAATTCTTCCTCCTGGCTCAGGCGCAGGCCCATGGTCACTTTGAGCACTCCGTAAACAGCCAAGCCACCCAGTAGTGCCCAAATCACGCCCAGCAGAGTGCCGATCAACTGGCCGCTTAGCGTGATTCCGCCCAGGCCACCGAGCATCTTGCTGCCAAAAATGCCGGCTGCCAATCCACCCCAGGTGCCGCACAGGCCGTGCAACGGCCAGACACCCAATACGTCATCGATCTTCCACTTGTTCTGCGTCAGCGTGAACATCATGACAAAGATGCAACCGGCCACAGCGCCCACCACCAAGGCGCCCAGGGGGTGCATCAGATCCGACCCAGCGCAGACCGCGACCAGTCCGGCCAGCGGCCCGTTATGGACAAAGCCGGGGTCATTCTTGCCCAGCACCAGGGCCGCCAGCGTGCCTCCGACCATGGCCATCAGGGAGTTCACGGCGACCAGACCCGAGATCTTGCTCAGCGTTTGCGCACTCATGACGTTGAAGCCGAACCATCCAACGGTGAGGATCCAAGCGCCCAGCGCCAGAAACGGAATGCTTGACGGTGGATGGGCGGAAATCGCGCCGTCTTTGCGGTAGCGGTTGCTGCGGGCACCTAACAGAACGACGGCCGGCAGAGCAATCCAGCCGCCCAGCGCGTGCACCACCACGCTGCCGGCAAAGTCATGAAACTCGGCTCCCGTCAGGTTCCTGATCCAGTCCTGGATGCCAAAGTGCTGGTTCCATGCAACACCCTCGAAGATCGGATACACCACACCCACGATGACGCCGGTGGCAATCAACTGCGGCCAGAATTTGGCGCGCTCGGCGATTCCGCCAGAAATGATGGCGGGAATGGCGGCTGCGAATGTCAACAGGAAAAAAAAGCGGACAAGTTCGTAGCCATTTTTGGCTGCTAGTTGCTCGGCACCTACAAAGAAGCTGGTGCCATAGGCAATCCCATAGCCAATTAAAAAATAGGCAACAGTCGAAACTGAAAAGTCCACCAGAATTTTGACCAGCGCGTTGACCTGGTTTTTGCGGCGCACGGTGCCGAGCTCCAGGAAGGCGAAGCCGGCGTGCATGGCCAGCACCATGACGGCGCCGAGCAGAATAAACAGGGTGTCAACGCCCTGCGATGGTGCTTGCATGGAAACCTCTTTGCTCTAAATGAATTGAATTGGTGCGCTTATCTCTGGAATTCAAAAAACGCACCAAGCAGAAGCAATAAACGAGCCAGTGATGGAGCGCGAACTTGACGGCTGTTCCAGAATGGGGCCCGCGCGGTATGTTCCTGTCCAAGATCGGGCGTGAAATCGGGTAAGTCATGGCGGCGTGGTGAGTGTGCGTGATGAGTGTTGTTGTCGCAGCCCGGCGTTGCTATACTGTGCCGGCGCCGATTTGCTACTGCTTGCGGGCGCTTAACAAGTACAGCTAAAGACGTCATCCAACCCGGTTTCGCCTTTAGCGTTGCCGGGTTTTTGTTTTTGATCACGTCTTATTCCTGATGTTCGTCTCGCCGCAGTCCATGCACTTCCCGGATCGCCTGCCATTGCAGAGCGGTGCTAGCCTGCGTGACTATTCCCTGAGTTATGAGACGTATGGCCAGTTGAATACTGAGCGATCAAACGCGGTCCTGATTTGTCACGCACTCAATGCCTCGCATCACGTGGCGGGCGTCTATGCGGGCCAGGAAAATTCTGAAGGCTGGTGGGACAACATGATCGGCCCGGGCAAGGCGCTTGACACCGAGCGTTTCTTTGTGATCGGGGTCAACAACCTGGGCTCCTGTTTTGGCTCGACCGGCCCCATGCACATCAATCCCGATACCGGGAGAGTCTATGGTGCGGATTTTCCGGTGATGACGGTTGAAGATTGGGTCAATGCCCAGGCCCGACTGCTCGACGCAATGGGCATCACAACACTGGCCGCTGTCATGGGCGGCTCATTGGGCGGCATGCAGGCGCTTTCCTGGACGCTGCAATACCCGAGCCGGGTGCGCCACGCTGTGGTGGTGGCCAGTGCGCCCAATTTGACGGCTGAGAATATTGCCTTCAACGAAGTGGCGCGCCGAGCAATCGTGACCGATCCGGATTTTCATGGCGGCCATTTCTACCAGCATGGCGTGGTGCCCAAGCGCGGCTTGCGCATCGCCCGCATGATCGGTCACATCACCTATCTGAGCGATGACGTGATGAACGAGAAGTTTGGGCGACAGTTGCGTGAAGGCATCGATCTCAGATATTCGACACAAGACGTGGAGTTTCAGATCGAGAGTTATCTGCGGCATCAGGGCGACAAGTTTGCCGAATATTTCGATGCCAACACCTATCTGCTGATTACCCGCGCCCTGGATTACTTTGATCCGGCGCGCAGCTATGGCGCTGATTTAAGCCAGGCGCTGGCCCGCGCGACTTGCAAATTCCTGTTGGTGAGCTTTACAACTGATTGGCGTTTTGCGCCCAAACGCAGCCGGGAACTGGTCAAGGCGCTGCTCGACAACAGGCGCGACGTCAGCTATGCCGAGATTGATGCGCCGCACGGCCACGATGCGTTTCTGCTCGATGACCCACGCTACCTCGGCGTCGTCGGCGCCTACTTTGACGCCGTGGCCAAGGAATTGGGGGGCAGCGCAGCACGCGCAGCGGCAAGCGTGGGGGCCAGTACATCATGAGTGATGCAGCCACCATGAAAATCATGGCCGAACTGGTGCCAGTCGGCTCGCGCGTGTTGGATCTGGGCTGCGGTGACGGCGCCATGCTGGCCTACTTGCAGCAGGTGCGCGGCTGCGCTGGCTACGGTATCGAGATTGACGACGCCAACGTGCTGGCCTGTGTCAAGCGCGGTGTCAATGTCATCCAACTCAATCTGGACGAAGGCCTGTCCCTTTTCGACGACGCTTCGTTCGATGTCGTGCTGCAGATCGATACCTTGCAACACCTGCGCAACGCCGAAGTGATGTTGCGTGAAACGGTGCGCGTCGGTCGCGTTGGCATCGTTGCTTTTCCCAATTTCGCGCACTGGCCCAATCGCCTGAGCGTTCTGCGCGGGCGCATGCCGGTGACGCGCCGCCTGCCCTACCAGTGGTATGACACGCCCAATATCCGCGTCGGCACCCATGCCGATTTGGCGGTACTGGCGCGGCGCAGTGGTCTGACTGTGCTCGACGGTTTTGGCATTCAGGATGGCGCGACCGTGCGTTTTGCGCCGAACCTGCGGGCTGGCACATCGGTCTACACCCTGTCGCGCTAAACGCTCTGGCTGGGGTTTATCCCCGGCTGGTGTGCGGCTGAATTGCAGTACGCTGTGCCATTAATTTACTGCAAGAGACCGAGCCATGAACGCACTCAGCCCCACCGATTCGGCTTTTCTGTGGATGGAAACCCGCAATCAGCCGATGCATGTGGCGGGACTCAACATCTTTACGCCACCACCTGGCGCCGGACCGGATTTCATTACCGACCTGCTGGCCGACTGGGGCAAGTACTTGTCAGCCCGGCCACCTTTCAACCAGCGCCCGGTGCTGCGCATGGGGCTTTGGTACTGGGAAGACGACGAGCACTTCGAACTCGATTACCACCTGCGCCATGTGGCCTTGCCACAACCCGGGCGGATCCGTGAATTGCTGGCCATGGTGTCGCGCCTGCATGGCAACCTGATGGACCGCAATCGGCCGCTGTGGGAGGTCTATGTAATCGAAGGTTTGCCCGGTGGGCGGTTTGCCACATATTCAAAGACACACCATGCCTTGATCGACGGCGTCAGTGGCGCCAGGATCGTGGCCGAGGGCTTGTTGCGCACGGCCGATGAATACAAGCCGCCCTTGTGGGCGCAGGCAACAATCAAGCATCCGTCCGCCAAGCGTGCGGGGCCGCAACCTGGATTGATCGCGCAATTGGCCGGCGTGGCACGCGCCGGCCGTGAGATCCTGCCCGGCATTGGCAGTGGGCTGTGGGACATGCTGCGTAGCGTGGATGACGGTGCGCCAGCCTTGCCCTTTCAGGCGCCGCCCACTCCTTTTAACGTCGAAATATCGGGCTCACGGCGTTTTGCTTCGCAGTCTTACTCGCTGGCGCGCTTCAAGCGCATTGGGGATGCCACCGGTGCCACCGTCAACGATGTCACGCTCGCCATCTGCGCCGGTGCGCTGCGCAAGTACCTTGAAGTCCAGAAAGCCTTACCGAAAAAGCCATTGATCGCGATGGTGCCGGTGTCGTTGCACGGTGAAACGGATGCCGGCGGTAACCAGGTATCGCTGTTGCTGGCCAATCTGGCAACCCATGTGCGCGATCCACTCAAACGACTGCAACGCATCGTGCAGTCAACCCAGGAAGCCAAGGAACGGCTCAAGACGATGCCGCGGCTGCAAAAACTGGCGCACGGCATCACTTCGATTTCGCCGATGGGGCCGGCGATGGTCACTGGAAGCGCACGAAAACATCCGCTGTTCAACGTCATTATTTCCAACGTGCCCGGGCCGCGCAAAACACTGTACCTCAACGGTGCGCGGCTCGATGAAATCTACCCGGTCTCAATTCCGACGCAATACCTGGCCTTGAATATCACGATCAGCGGCTACTGCGACAACCTGGGTTTCGGCTACACCGCCTGTCGGCGCTCGGTGCCGGCCTTGCAGCGCATGCTGGATTACACCGATGAGTCGATTCTGGCGTTGGAACAGGCGCTGGCGTCAAAATCTACCAAGGCAGTGACCAAAGTACCGGCCAAGAAAAGTGCGAAACCGGCGACCAAGCGCAAGGTTTAGCGCGTCACGTAGCCCATGGTTTGCGGTAGCCAGAGCACGATCTGGGGAAACAGCGTCATCAGCAGCAGCGCCAGCACCAGCAAACCGATGAAGGCCCAGCCTTCGCGCACCATGTCCTTGAGCGGTATGCCGGTGAGCGCGTTGGTCACAAACAGCAGCATGCCAAAGGGCGGCGTCACCAAGCCGATCATCATGTTCACCACCACCACCACGCCGAAGTGAACCAGGTCCACGCCCAGCAGTTTGGCCGTTGGAATCAGCATCGGC
>CAITXW010000484.1 GCA_903896425.1 uncultured beta proteobacterium
CGCCGGCCGCGCGCGCTTGTTACCGTGCGCTGCCATGTAGGCCATGTCGCCGTGGAAACCCCGCGCCAGCCAGGCCGATAATCCGGCCTCAGATGAAGACAAATCCACACCGGCAACGCCAATTTGGGAGAATCCGAGTTCCCGCCCCCAGGCTTGAATTTTGGAGACCCATTGACTGGCACTGACATGATCGAAGCGTTTGGACACGAGCCAATTGTAAAAACTCTTGCCTGGAACGACGAACAGGCGACACAAAGCTTCGCCGCCGCGCTGGCCTTGCAACCGGCGCTGGGCCATGCCTTCATCGAATTGCGCGGCGATTTGGGTGCTGGCAAAACCACGCTGGTTCGCCATTTGCTGCACGCCCTGGGTGTGACGGGTCGTGTCAAGAGTCCGACTTACGCCGTGGTCGAGCCCTATGAACTGCCCGGTCTGGCCATCTGGCACTTCGACTTCTACCGCTTCCACGACCCGAGCGAATGGCGTGACGCCGGCTTTCGTGACATCTTTGCCAGCCCCGGCCTCAAACTCGCCGAGTGGCCGGACAAGGCCGCCGGCTTTCTGCCGCGCGCCGACCTGGTGATTGAACTCGAACTGCTCGACGAAACCAGCCGGCGCGCCACGCTGCGCGCACAAAGCGCCGTTGGGCGCGAACTGCTGCAGGCGGCGCCATGAAGCGCCGTGGCCTGCTGCAATCGGGCACGCTGGTCTTGCTGCTGGGCGCACGCACGCTGGCGGGTGCTGCCACCATTCTGGCGGTGCGGGTCTGGCCGGCGCCGGACTATTCGCGCGTGACGATCGAGTCCGACAGCGCGCTGCAATTCAAACAGTTGTTTGTCCCGAGCCCGCCGCGGCTCGCGGTGGACATCGAAGGCATTGAGCTCAATGCGGAACTGAAGGCGCTGGTGGCCAAGGTCGGTGCCGACGACCCCACCATTGCCGGCATCCGCGTCGGACAAAGCGCGCCCGGCCTGGTGCGTCTGGTGCTGGACTTGAAGCAGCCGGTGGCGCCACAGGTGTTCACGCTGGCACCGGTGGCCGCTTATCGCAACCGTCTGGTGTTTGACCTGTACCCGACGCAAACCGTCGACCCGCTGGAGGCGCTGATCGCCGAGCGGATGAAAGAAAGCGCCCCAGCGCGGCCCAACGTGGACCCGCTGGGCGACTTGATTGCACGCCAGGGTCAGAAACCGCCCCCCCCTGCCGTCGTCGCCAGCGCTGCCAAACCCGCCGCCAGCGACACCCGGACTTATATGTCGGCACCGCCACCGGCGGCGACCGATCGGCTCATCATCATCGCGCTCGACCCTGGTCACGGCGGCGAAGACCCGGGCGCCATCGGCCCCGGCGGCACACGCGAGAAAGACGTGGTGCTGCGTCTGGCGCATCGCTTGCGCGAACGCATCAACAACAGCAACGTGGGCGGCAACCCGATGCGCGCCTTCCTGACGCGCGATGCCGATTTTTTCGTGCCGCTGCACGTGCGCGTGCAAAAGGCGCGAGCGGTGCAGGCCGACCTCTTTGTCAGCATCCACGCCGATGCCTTCTACACGCCACGTCCACAGGGCGCCAGCGTCTTTGCGCTGAGCCAAAGCGGTGCTTCCAGCAGCGCGGCGCGCTGGATGGCGGCTCGCGAAAACAAGGCCGACCAGATCGGTGGCCTGAACATCAAGAGCAAGGACGTGCAGGTCAAGAGCGTGCTGTTTGACATGAGCACGACAGCGCAGATCAACGACAGCCTCAAACTCGGCGGCGCCATGCTCGGTGAGATCGGGCGCGTCGGCAAACTGCACAAGGGACGCGTCGAGCAAGCTGGCTTTGCCGTGCTGAAAGCGCCCGACATTCCCAGCGTGCTGGTTGAAGCCGCCTTCATCAGCAACCCCGAGGAAGAAGCCAAACTCAACAGTGACGCCTACCAGGACCAGGTCGCCGACGCCTTGATGCGCGGCATCGAAGCCTACTTCTCAAAGAACCCGCCGCTGGCACGCAAACGCAGCACCTGATGTTGGCGGGCCGGGGTGCTTAGCTAAATACGCCCCCATACTGCTTGCGCAGATCGCCCTTTTGCACCTTGCCGGTTCCGCCGACGGGCAGTGCGTCGAGGAAGATGACGTCGTCGGGCACCCACCACTTGGCGACGCGTTCAGTGAGAAAAGCCAGAATCTCTTCGCGCTCAACCGTTTTGCCGGGCTTGCGCACGACAAAGAGCAAGGGGCGCTCATCCCACTTCGGGTGCTTGACGCCGATGACAGCGGCCATTGCAACCGCCGGATGTCCCATGGCGGCGCTCTCCAGATCAATCGAGCTGATCCATTCGCCGCCGGTCTTGATGACGTCCTTGGCGCGATCCCGGATCTGCATCACGCCGTGGGCGTCGATGGTGGCGATGTCGCCGGTGGGGAACCAGCCGTCCACCAGCGGCGAGACGTCGCTCTTGAAATAGCCGCTGACGATCCACTGCCCGCGCACCATCAGTTCGCCTTGCGCAACGCCGTCGCGCGCCAAGGTGGCGCCGCTTTCATCAACGACCTTGATCTCGGTACCGAACACCGACTTGCCCTGGCGCGCAATCACCGCATGCTGCTCGGTGGCCGAGAGTTCGCGGTTTTTCGGCGAGAGGCAACTCATGGTCGCCACTGCCGTGGTTTCGGTCATGCCCCAGCCGTGGCGCACTTCAACGCCGTAGTTGTCGACAAACTTGGCAATCAGCGCCGCCGGCATGGCCGAACCGCCAACTGCCGTGCGCAGCATGGTCGAGAAACGCAGGCCGTGCTGCTCCACGTGCTGCATCAATGCCAGCCAGATGGTGGGCACGCCAGCGCTGACGGTGACACGTTCGCCTTCCATCAATTCATACAGGCTGGCACCGTCCAGGCGCGGCCCCGGCAGCACCAGACGCGAACCGCCAATCGGCGCCGCATAGGGAATGCACCAGGCGTTGATGTGAAACATCGGCACCACCGGCAATACCGTGTCGCTGGGTGACAGCGACAGGATGCCGGGCAGGCAGCCCGACAAGGCGTTGATGACGATGGCGCGGTGCGAGTACAGCGCACCCTTGGGGTTGCCCGTGGTGCCGGATGTGTAGCACAGCGCCGCGCCGCTGCGCTCATCAAACTCAGGCCAGTCAAACTGCTCGCTGTGCGGGGCGATCAGTTCCTCGTAGCAGACTGTGCTGACACCTTCGACCACCGGGAGGTTGGCGGCATCGCTGAGGCAGACCCAGTTCTTGACCTTCGGGCAATACGGCGCAATGCCCTTGATCAGCGGTGCGAAAGTGCTGTCAAACAGCATGACGGCGTCTTCGGCATGGTTGATGATGTAGATGAGTTGCTGCGGCGCAAGGCGCGGGTTGCAGGTGTGCATAACCATGCCGCTGCCCGACACCGCAAAGTAGGCTTCCAGATGGCGGTGATTGTTCCAGGCGATCGAGCCGACCGCGCTGCCGGCTTCCAGGCCCAGACCCTTGAGCGCTTTGGCGAGTTTGCGCGAGCGCGCCGCGCACTGGGCGTAGGTGTAGCGAAACAGCGGCCCGTGCGTTTCGCGCGAGACGATTTCCACGTCACCGAACTGCGCCGCGGCGTGTTCGATGATTGCGGAAATAAGAAGGGGGCGGTCCATCATGAGGCCGGCTTGCAGCATGGGTGAGTCTCCAGGTTGGGAAGTTCTTGATCGACGATGATGTCAAAAGGGCATCTTAGGATGCGCAATTTTTTCGGTCAACCGCGTCCGGTAACGTGAGGGACAAAGGACGTGAGTCGATCAGCCCCCGCCGCGCTGCATGTAGAGGTCAAAGCGCTTCATGAAGGCGTGGCGCTGCGCCTCATCCAGACCGGCAAAACGAAAACTCACCAGAAAGCGCGGCATGCGCACCAGCGCGATAACGCGCGGCTCAGCCACCTGCCACTTCAGGCCGAGCGCGCCGTCGCCGATGCGAATACCGGCTGATTTTTCCTGCAGCTTCCAGTGGTTCTCGCCAATCGCATCGGGAAGCCAGCGCAGCCAGTCGGCTTCGGAGCAAGCCATTTCACGCTCGAAGCGTTCGGGGTAAAACGATTGCATCAACCACCGGCAATCGGGGGCCAGATCGCCAGCACGTCGCCTTCAAACAGCTGCTGCGTGGCGCGCTTTTCAGGCGCGATGTAGCTGCCATTGACCAGCACCAGGTGCACCAACTTCGGCGGCAAGTGGTAGGTCTCGATGATCTGGCCAATGGTGGCGTTCTCAAGCACGTCGAGCTCGACGATATTGGTGTAGCGCGAAGACTCCGGCAGGTAATCGGTCAAAGAGGCAAAGAGCTTGAGGGTGATTTTCATGCGTGCGGATTTTATCGGCGCCGCTCATCCTGCGCACCCGACCAATCGCCTTGACCCTGCGCGGTTGCCAGGTAAGCGGGCATCACCTGGGTTGGGTCGTTCAACAGCACGTCTTTCCAGTCGCCGAGCTTGACGTGCCCCTCAATCAAACCTCGCAGTGCGCCAACGTGGTTGGTCAAACCGATGGCCGTGGCGCCAATCAGCCGGTCAGCGCTGAATTGCAGCGACAGGTAGCGGTAGTTGGGCTCATCCACCAGTTCAACGCTTTGCCCACCGCTCTGGCCCTGCCACTGTCCAAACGAGCATGAAATCAGTCCCAGCGTATCCAGCACATTCATCTGCATGCCGCCAATAAAACGCGTGTCGCCCCCCACCATGTTGAGCGCGGCAATGCGCCCCTGCTCCACCGCATTGGGCTGGATCGCGTTGATCTGGCGCTCGCCCGTGATGCAGTCGCGCGACAAGGCCACGTCACCGGCCGCAAAGATGTTCGGCACATTGGTGCGCAGTTGTTCATCCACCAGAATGCCGTCCTCCATGTCGATGCCGCTGCCAGCCAGGAAGTCAATCCCCGGCTTGACACCGACCACGCTCAGATAGACATCGGCGGCCAGTGTCTCGCCCGTCGTCAGCGTCACCTTGAGGGCATTGCCATCGCGCTCGATACGCGTCGCCTGGGTCTTGCCCAGGACGCGCACCCCTTGCGCCTCACACCACTGGCCAATCATTTCGCTGGCCTTGACCGGCATCATGCGCGAGACCATGCGACCGCTTCGTACCAGGATCGTCAACTGGGCACCGCGCTCGATCAGCGCCTTGATGATGATGCAGCCGACAAAGCCGGCGCCCATCTGGACCACCCGCGCACCGGGCTTAACGGCCGCCTGGATGGCGCGTGCATCGGCCAGCGTCCAGCAGGTGTGCACGCCGGGCAGGTCAATGCCCTCGATCTTTTCCCGGCTCGGCACCGAGCCCGTCGCAATCAGCAAGCGGTCATACGGCAGGCTGCGCCCGTCCGCCAATTGCACCGATGAAGCGGCGCTGTTGACGGAAGTGGCCCGTACTTTTTCGATCTTGATTTGCAGCTTGCGGTAGTGCTCCGGGTCGATGCGCAGCCGCGTGCCAGACTCATCAATCTGATCGGCCAGCAGGTAGGGAATCGCCATGCGCGCGTAAGGCGTTTCGCCCTCGCCGTCGATGATGGTGATGCTGGCCTTGGCATCGAGTTTGCGGATGGCTTCGGCTGCCGTGACACCGGTGGGGCCGGCGCCGAGGATGATGTGATGGGTCATGGGTGTCTCCAGAAGTTGAAAAGCGGTCGTTGGACCGCTTGTTCGTTATTCAATTGCCTTTGGTCCGGCTGGGGTCCGGTCAATTGGGGTCCGGCTTATTGGGGTCAGAGCACACACCCTGCGCTTCGCTCCGGGCGGTGATCCGACCCCAATAATCCTTTCAGTGATCCGTCCCCATTAATCCTACAGGCTCAGCCGCTTGCGGGTCTCGGCGGTCGGGCGGCCTTCGGCGTCCCAGCCTCGGGCGGCGTAGTACTTGGGCATCATCTCGGCCAGCATGTTGACCTTGCCCTTGGCCGGGCCGGTCTTGCAGGCTTCGGTCAGCAGGCGCTTGGGCAGGCTGTCGTCCTTGGCGGTCAAACCGGCACGGTTGTTGAACTCGCGCTCCATGTTCCAGATGCGCTCGCCGATCAGGGCCAACTCTTCGATCGTGAACTGCTCGCCGCAGGCACCCTGCATTTGCGGTGCCAGGTCTTGCAGGCCCCAGGCAAAGGTGGTGAAGATACACAGACCCGACGAATCGAAAGCGGCGGTAGCGTCCTGGAACGCCTTGACCAGATCGGGCTTGCCTTCGTGCTCAAGCGGATCGGTCTTGACCGGTATGCCCAGCACTTCAGAAGCGATGGTGTAGCCGCGCAGGTGGCAGCCGCCACGGTTGCTGGTGGCGTAAGCCAGGCCGATGCCCTGGATGGCGCGACCGTCGTAGGCCGGAAACTCCTGACCCTTGGAACTCATGCTCAGGTCCGGGTGCCCATACTTGGCCGTCAGGCGTTTGGAGCCCTGAGCGATTTCCTTGCCAAAGCCGCGACCGTTGATGGTTTCTTCCGCCAGGAAGGCCACGGCGCGGGCCGAGCCAAACGGGGCTTCGATCCCGAGTTGCTCTTTCGTCAGCACACCCATGCCATAGAGTTCCATCACGGCACCGATGGTTGCGCCAAAGGTGATGGGGTCAATGCCTTCTTCGTTGCACAGCAGGTTGACGTATTGCAGGGCTTCCAGATCGTTCACGCCATTGGCCGCACCCAGCGCCCAGGCCGCTTCGTATTCGAGGCCGCCATTGGCGCCACGGTACTGCGGCTTGTTTTCGATGGTGAAGTGGCCTTCGTCCATCTTGCTGATGCGCCCACAGGCGATGGTGCAACCAAAGCAGGCCTGATTCGTCACCAACTGCTTCTTGCCGTCGGTCTTGCGCGGCGTGGCCATGGCCTCGGCGCCAATGTCCTTGGCATTTTCAAACTGGTTGTCCTGGTGGTTGCGGGTTGGCAGCGCACCCACTTCGTTGATCACGCTCATCAGCACCTGCGTGCCCATCGCCGGCAGGCCGGTTCCGGTAACACCGTTGTCGGCCAGCACTTTTTTGGCAGCCTTGACCGCGAACATGAACGCTTTGGGGTCGGCGATATTGCCAACGCCCTTGGTGCCGCGCACGGCAATCGCCTTGAGGTTTTTGCTGCCCATGACAGCGCCAACACCCGAGCGCCCCGCAGCACGGTGCAGGTCGTTGACAACCGCAGCAAACAGCACGCCGTTCTCGCCGGCCTTGCCGATGGATGAGACACGTGTCAGCGGGTCTTGCAGGCTCTTCTTGAGCGTCGCTTCGGTTTCCCAAACGCTCTTGCCCCAAAGGTGGCTGGCGTCGCGCAGTTCGGCCACGTCGTCGTTGACGTAGAGGTAGACCGGTGTTGCGCTCTTGCCTTCAAAAATAACCATGTCCCAGCCGGCCATCTTGAACTCGGCGCCCCAGTAGCCGCCCGAATTGGAGCAAGCAATGGTGCCGGTCAAGGGGCTCTTGGTGATGACGGTGTAGCGCCCACCGGTGGACGCCATGGTGCCGGTCAGCGGGCCGGTGGCCCAGATGATCTTGTTGGCGGGTGAGAGCGCGTCGACTTTGGCATCGACCTCTTCCACCAGGTATTTGGAACCCAGGCCACGCGAGCCCAGATAAGCGCGCGCCCAATCCATATTGAGCGGCTCGGATTTGACGGTACCAGCGGTCAGATCAACGCGAAGAATTTTTCCTGCCCATGCCATGATGGTTCTCCTTAAACGGCCGAGGGCTGGTTGCCCAATTTGTCTGCCCACTGTTCCATCTTTCCCAGACCGGTCCAGTTGGCGTCAATGAAGGTGATGGCGCCCGTCGGGCAGGCGTCGGCACAGGCCGGC
>CAITXW010000485.1 GCA_903896425.1 uncultured beta proteobacterium
ACAGCATGAACGCAATCGACCACTTCCTGTTTGGCCTGTATCCCTACATCTGCCTGAGCGTCTTTTTGCTGGGCAGTTTGATGCGCTTCGAGCGCGACCAGTACACCTGGAAGAGCGACTCGTCGCAACTGCTCAAGGCCGGCCAGTTGCGCTGGGGCTCCAACCTGTTTCACATCGGCGCGCTGTTCCTGTTCTTTGGTCACTCGGCCGGCCTCTTGACACCGCACTTCATCTACGAGCACTTCACCAGCGCGCATGACAAGCAGCTGATGGCCATGATCACGGGTGGCGCGGCCGGTGTGGCGGGCTTCATTGGCGCTAGCCTGCTGCTGCACCGGCGCCTCTCTGAGCCGCGCATCCGCATCAACTCCAAGACCAGCGACATCGTGCTGCTGGTGCTGCTCTGGCTGCAGTTCGCGCTTGGGCTGGCCACCGTGCCTGTGTCGGGGCAGCACCTGGACGGCGGCATGATGATGACGCTGGGCGAATGGGCGCAGCGCATCGTCACTTTCCGTGGCGGCGCCGCCGAACTGCTGACCGATGTCGGCTGGATTTTCAAGGCGCACATGTTTCTGGGCATGAGCATCTTCCTGATCTTTCCGTTCACGCGCCTGGTCCATGTCTGGAGCGGCTTTGGCACGCTGGCCTACCTGATTCGCCCGTACCAGGTGGTGCGCGCCAGGCGCCTCAATGTGCCTGCGGGTCAAAACCAGCCGCGCCGTCCTGGCGCTGGCGTTTGAGGACAAGAACATGGAACTCGACACTGCCACTCCAAGCGCCATTGCCAGCATCAACGGCGTAGCACTCAACCGCGATACCGAAACCCTGTCGAACGAGGAACTGCGCCAGCGCGCTTGTGCCGAACTGCTGCGCCAGGCTGCCATGGCTGCTGGTCTTCTCGACGCGGGCGATATGCCAGTGGCAGACGGCATCCTGAGCGAAGCGGCAAGCGATGCCGTTGAAGCGCTGCTGGAACGCGCGCTTGCCATTCCTGAACCTTCACAAGAAGCTTGCCGGCGCCACCACGCAGCCAATCTGGCGCGCTACAGCAGCGGTGAAAAAATCCACGTGCGCCACGTCCTGTTTGCCGTCACCCCAGGTGTCGATGTCGCCGCCTTGCGCCAGCGCGCTGAAACCTGCCTGCTTGAGGTGCGCTGCCACGATGGCAGCAACGCCGACAGCCGCTTTGCCACGGCTGCGGGCACCCTGTCGAACTGCCCGAGTGGTGCCGATGGCGGCGCGCTCGGTTGGCTGCTTGCCAGCGACTGCGCACCCGAATTCGCCAAGGAATTGTTTGGTCAGACCGACGTCGGCGTACTGCCACGTCTGGTGCACAGCCGCTTTGGCTTTCATGTGGTCGAAGTGCTGGAGCGCCAGGCCGGCGTGGTACAGCCTTTCGAAGCCGTGCACGGCGCCGTCGCCATGGCCCTGCGCCAGACTACCTATGTCACCGCCTTGCGCCAGTACCTGAGCCTGTTGGCCGGGCAGGCCCGCGTCATCGGCGTCGAGCTCGACGCTGCCCAAAACCCACTGCTTCAGTAGCGTCGGCCACGGCTGGCAGCCGTCCGATACCAGGGTAAACCCGGGTGCCACGCCCGGGTTTGGACTTGCGCGTCCGCAAGCCGTTCCTCAAAACCAGAACGACTCATAAACGCGTCTCTTATTCCGCCTGGGAATAGGAAAAAATAAAAATAAAAGTGCGGTCTACGGGATTTCCTTTTGTAGGCATAATGCGCTAGATGTAGTGTGCGAGACCCCCGATCACCACTACCCCTAGTGCCTCCCAACTTAGCCAAATAAATAAAATCATCATCCCTGTTGCCGCCAATCAAAGATTCGCACCCAACGAACTTCGACACTCCGGCAACATTTTCAGGAATCAAAACATGTCACAAAAAGCACCCGAAAGAACAAAACCCCTGCTCGCGCTGGCGCCGCAACAAATCAGCGAAGAAGTCCTGCTCGAAAAGTACGGCAAGGGCAACGAAAAAACCATTCTGGACGTCAACCAGCGTGTGGCACGGGCCCTGGCCGCCAGCGAGGCACCCGATCAACAAAAACAGTGGGAGGCCAAGTTTCTGCAAGCCCTGCAAAGTGGCTTCCTGCCGGCCGGACGCATCCAGTCGGCCGCCGGCACGACCCTGTCAGCCACCTTGATCAACTGCTTTGTGCAGCCGGTCGGCGATTCGATCGCGCACATTGAAGACGGTCACCCCGGCATTTACACGGCACTGACCGAAGCCGCTGAAACCATGCGTCGCGGTGGCGGCGTTGGTTACGACTTCTCACGCATCCGCCCGCACGG
>CAITXW010000486.1 GCA_903896425.1 uncultured beta proteobacterium
CCACCATCGGCGCAATGGGGTAGCGCCCGGTGGGCTGCTGGTCGGTCAGCGTACCCATCTCCAGTTTGACTTCGCGGCGCACGTAGTCAATGCCATGCCCCTGCGACGTGGGATAGCGAAAGTACAGAATAGGCGACTTGGCATCCACGTCCAGCTCGTAATGCAGCCATTTGCCTGTGGGTGCCACTCCCAAGACATCGATGATCGATCCCTCCAGCAAAGGCAAGAGCACCTGCTGCACCTTGTCAGCACACAGGCGCTGCATCTCCAGCACGGCGGCATCGCGCTTCACACGGCTGGTCAGGGCATCAAAACCCAATGCATCGGCGCCCACAAACTCCGGCACCAAGCACAGGTCAATGTCCTCCGAGAACCGGTCAATCACCCCAAACACCTTGGACAACGACGTGCCACCCTTGAACACCAAAAACGGCGCCAACTCAGGCTGTGCGAACAACAAGCCCAGCAACCACGACACCCAGAAATCTTTCTCCAAAATGACGGCGTGCCCCGCCAAACCTGTGGCAGCCTGCTCAAACACAAGCCCACGCCGCTCGGGTGAGAGAGATAGAAACTTGGCTGCCAGTGTCATGGTTCTTGCCTTGCTACTTCACGCAAAAATGGGCGCATCCAGCCAGGCGCAAGCGCAATATCCTGTAGCACCTGTGCCCGCTCTGCAGCGGGTACCTGCTGCCGCAGGCGCTCAATGCGTGCCGGGGTAATGTGTGGCGCACCCAAGCTTTTGAAAGCCTGAATAAGCAACCCACTCAGCCGACCGGCGGCTGCCATCTGGCGCGGCGTCGTGCGCTTGAAACTGATTTGCATGGGGCCAGCCTTGACCGTGCGACTGATGCCGTCGGTGAGCAGCACAACCTTGGCGGGCACTTGCTCTGATAGTCCCAGCATATTTGCCGCATACACACCCGCTGGCTGCGTGCGCAGCTTGTCCTTGCCTGTGAGCGCCTCAACCACTGCATCCACCGACGGCCAGAGCAGGCCCAGCAATTCGTCATGGCGCGGTTTGTCATAGAGGCCACGCGACAGGCGCCGCAACTCCCCGCGTGCCACCAACCGTTGTAGTGCCTTGTCAATCGCCGCGCGGCTACCCAGCAGCGCAAAGATATCGGGTGTGAACACCGTGCCAGGGTTACTCTGTTGCACTTGGCGTGCAATTTGTGAGTCAACGCTTTGGGGTGAGGCAGCTCGGGGCATGGGGTATAGGCTACAAGATTCTATTTGTCCGAAATATAGCATATTTTTCAGACAACTAAATGGTGGTTTTTCAGGTGATTACTGTTGCACGTAGGCGTGTTTGAATTCATGCGATGCGATGAACCATTCCCCGCGTCGCCACCTAAACGTCATGCCACGCACTCCTTCATTCCATCTGCAAAGGTGGAATATGGCTGGCACAACCAGAAAATGCTCGCTAAAATGAACTCACCTTGGCGATAGGCGGCCTCTGCGCTGCTTATCCTTTGACATTGTCACTTTGTGATTTACTTTGCAGCGTAACCTTGAGTTATTACTCATTGTTGCTGTTGGTTGGTTCGGAAATCCCATGCGCGTAGCGCTAGGCTAGCCAAGGTTCAAGTCAAGGAGAATTTGTATGAAAAAAGAAACTCGTACATTCAGCCTGGTACTCGCTGGAATGAAAATGGTGACTGCGCTTGCGTATGCCGCCGTTGCCGTCCTCGAGTACATGGGCCGTAACTACAGCCGCTATGCAAACCAAGTGGCAGCATAAATACCAACGCTCCCCTGGTAAATGGGTCTTCGTTCCTACCGAAGAATCGAGAGCTGAAGGTAAAGCGATAAAAGAGGCTGTCGAAGACAAATGGCAGCCACCGACCTATTATTACCACCTTCGAGCTGGTGGGCACGTTGCCTCACTCCGCTCCCACGTCAACAACACTTATTTCCTTCGCCTGGACATCCAGGACTTCTTCGGTAGCGTTACAAGAAGTCGAGTAACTCGTAGCTTGAAAAAAATCTTTGGCTACGAAAGGGCTAGACAGATGGCCAATGACAGTACCGTCAAGCACCCCGCTGACAAGAACAGAGCGATGCTGCCTTACGGATTCGTCCAATCCCCGACCCTGGCATCTCTGGCTCTTTTTGACAGCAGACTGGGTGGGTACCTAGAGCAACTCAAAAAAATAAAATATGTTGTGGTCAGCGTATATATGGACGACATCATCGTCTCGACAAAAAGAAAAAAACGTTTAGCCGATATTCACAAAGAGCTAGTGGCCGCCTCAGTCAAGTCGCGATTCAATTTTCAGCCAGACAAGACAGAGGGGCCCGCGATAAAAATCTCAGCATTCAACATCGAGCTCGGAAGTGGAGACATTCAAGTTACCCCGGAACGACTCCAGGAGTTCTACGATGCCTTCAAAAATACATCGAGCCTGCTTGAAAAAAACGGGATTGCTGGATATGTAAGCTCTGTAAACCCTGCGCAGGCAACGCTTTTGGTGTAACTGCCGACGCAGCCTAAATTGCAGCCACTCGTGATACCGCCACCGCCGTACGAGCAACAAGAATGAAGCTTGGGCCGGGGCTGATGATGCCAATTGCAAGGACAGTAAGGATTGGAATCAGGGCCAGGGTTGTTTCCATAGCGAATAAAGAGTATGCGGTCATTCAACCCCGCCCTTGCCATAAGCGCAGATCTGATCTTGTGATTTGCCGGTGAAGGTGAACGCGCAGGTGCACTGGCTGTGCGGCTACATTGTTTGATGCCATCCGAGAAGTAGATCATTCGACCCATTTTCCGCGAAGCGCTAGTAATGGAGCGCTGAAGATCATGGAAATAGGTCCCGCACACGCGCGAACGAGTGGCCGGTTTCAGCCGCATGACGAACCTTCCGCGAAATGACGTGGTTGATTGGGAGCGCCTTGTCGAGCGCATCACTCAGGTCCAACCCATCCATGCATACCAGACGCTTACCGCGTCCGAAGGCGTGCAAGCCCTCCTCCGTGAAGCCGCTATCACTGATGAAGAGGCCCCTGGCCCAAGCCGCCTTTTGGTCAATCTTTCCTTGAAAAGTGAACAGCTCGGCTACGCCAATTCTTGCGGCTTGCCATTTCGCCTCAACGAGATAGATTTCCCCTTCCAGCTCGAAACTACCGTCGATCTGCTCCCCCCTATTGCGAAACCCCTCGCGCGCATTGAGACCGTAGGCGTTGAAAAGCTTGCTCAAGAACGCCTCGAACGCGTAACCGCGTTCATGGGGTGCCAAGGTAGAAACCCGGTGCAAGTCGGCTTTGAGGTGCTGCAGTGTCCGGCAGTCGTAAATCGGCACCGGGGGTTGTCCGAACAGTGCAGAGGTCGGCCGAGCGCCCTTCCCTTGAAGCAGGTCTGTCAGTGCGAGCAACCTGCCGTGCGCATTGAAAACCTGCTCTGCTTCGCCTGACCTCGTCCGCAGTGCAAGACGATAGGTCCAGAGCGCGTCAAGAACCCGGACGGCGGTTTGCGCATCGACCATCTGCAAAAAGCAGCGCAAGCGCTTTGCCTTGGAGGTCCCGTTCACGGCGTAACGCACGTCGTAGATATCGATGTTGAGCTCGTCGCTGAAAAATGAGGCGATCGTCCGGTCTGAGAAGTCGAGTACGTACCCGCCCTCCATCTGGAAGACTTCGTCAAGAAACTTCATGTCCAACGCTTTGATTTTTGGCATTCGTACCTTCGGGCTTGCTCATGCCCGTTCTACAAGACGCTGAAGTGTATGTTGTCGGCGACGGCGGCTGGCCGGTTGGGTTGCGCGGAGTGCCAAAGTCTGCATTCATCGACCGATGACACACCCAAGGAAAACACGGATGCGTTAGCCCACCCCTCTCACCCCCCAACCCCCTGATGCTCCCGGCAATACTGTTGGCCGTTGAAACGCTTGGCGTTGTTCCAGCAAAACTTGCCTTCGGCATAACTGATCTTTGCGCCGCAATGCGTGCAAATCAGCCGCCGTGCCGGCTCTGGCGCCCTCTCTTCTGCCGGGGGAGGCACAGCCGCTGCTAAAACCGTTGACTGTGCAGGCACCGCCGCTGCCATAACCACTGGTCGTGCAGACGCCATCACCTTGGGCTGCATGAAATCCGGCAGTGCCATCAAGTCGGCTGGACGATGTTGGCGTTTGAGCTTTTCGCCCCATTCCCTGATCGTCTCCAGGCTGCGCATGTTGAATGCTGCCTTCAAAATCGTACCGACGCCTTTCGACTCAATAAACTGGCCGTGCCAACTCGGAAACTGGTCTGCCTTGATTACGTTGTTGGTATCAAACGCCTTGGCATCGGGCCGCTGAATTCGCGCCTTGGGGTGCAGCATGACCATATGAAACAACTCTGGCTGCTTTTGCGTGCGCCCCACAATCTCAAGCTTTTCCAGCAGCCGCTCCAGAATGCGCCCGTGCCGATGGCTTTGTTCAATGGGCGATTCGATGCCGAACTGCACGTCGTCGTATTCCACCGTGAACTCACCGTGGTCATTGATCACCAAATTACCCGCGTAATTCTTGGTCTCCACCAGGTACATGCCCAGGCCACGATTGATGACCAAGTGATCAATCTGCGCCACCTCGCCATCCAGCACAAAACGCATGTCGTGCAGAACGACATGGTTTTCACTGTTATTGAAATAACTGTCAAGGTAAAGCCTTGTCCAATGAGGTGTGAGCCTGAAGTCGACACGTATTTCCACCCAAATATGAGCCTGAGCGCGGATTTCAGCCGCTGAACTGGTGCCTTGATCATCTAAGGATGGTGATCAACATGGATGAGGCAAAGCTGCGTA
>CAITXW010000487.1 GCA_903896425.1 uncultured beta proteobacterium
AGCACGGCACGCTCGTAGTCCAGGCCACTCATCAGCACTTTGGCGCCACTGCCGAGTCCGCCCAGAATGTTTTGCGCGGGCACCTCGCAGTTGTTGAACACCAGCTCGCACGTGTGCGAGCCGCGCATGCCGAGCTTGTCGAGCTTTTGCGCAACCGAGAAACCCTTCATGCCCTTCTCGATCAAAAACGCCGTGACGCCACGCGCGCCGAGCTCGGGCTCGGTCTTGGCGTACACCACCAGCGTGTCGGCGTCGGGCCCGTTGGTGATCCACATCTTGTTGCCGTTGAGCAGGTAGTAGCCGCCCTTGTCTTCGGCCTTGAGCTTCATGCTGATGACGTCCGAGCCAGCACCGGGTTCGCTCATGGCCAGCGCGCCGACGTGCTCGCCCGAGATCAGCTTGGGCAGGTATTTCTTGCGCTGCTCGGCGCTGCCGTTGCGGTTGATCTGGTTCACGCACAGGTTGCTGTGCGCACCGTAGGACAGGCCGATGGAGGCCGAGGCGCGCGAGATTTCTTCCATCGCGATCATGTGCGCCAGATAGCCCATGTTGGCGCCGCCAAACTCTTCGCCCACTGTGATGCCGAGCACGCCCAGATCGCCCATCTTGCGCCACAGGTCCATCGGGAACTGGTCGTTGCGATCCGCTTCGGCGGCGCGCGGCGCGATCTCGGCCTGGGCAAATTCGCGCACCGTGTCACGCAGTGCGTCAATGTCTTCGCCGAGTTGAAAATTGAGTCCTGGCAAATTGTTCATCGGGTTCTCCTGGTTAGTAATTCTTGGGCACGACCATCAGCGTCTGCTGCATCACCGCGCAGGCGGTTTGCTTGCCACTGGCGTCCACGTGCACGACTTCGGCCGTGGTCACGACTATGCGTCGACCGGCCTTGACGACACGCCCCTTGGCCTGTAGTTCGCCGCCCTGGAAAGCGGCCATGAAATTGACCTTGTATTCGATGGTTGTCACTTCCATGCCCTCGGGAGCCGTGGTCAGTGCAGCGTAGCCGCCGGCAATGTCGGCCAGGGCGCCGATCGCGCCACCATGAAAGCCGTCCTGCTGCTGCGTCACTTTGTCCGAGTACGGCAGTGCCAGCACGCACAGGCCCGGTTCCACCTGCAACAGGCGCGCGCCGATGTGCTGCATCAGGCCCTGGCGCTCAAAACTGGTTTGCACGCGCGTCCACACGCTTTCCTTAGTTGGCATTGCTGGCTTTCGTTTTGCTGGCGCCGGCTTTGGTGGCGGATTTGCTGATGCTTTTGGCGAGCAGGGCGCTCGCCTCGCGTTGGTGTTCCTTGAGTTCGTCCAGATTGGCCTGCAGGTCCTGCATCTGCGCTTCAAGCTGCTTCTGGTGCTCGGCGATCACGGTCAGGAACTTCCTGAGTTGCGGGCCGGTATCGCGCGGGCTGTCGTACATGTCGATGATTTCCTTAGCCTCGGACAGGCTCAGCCCCAGGCGCTTGGCGCGCAGCGTGAGCTTGAGGCGCGTGCGGTCGCGCCCGCTGTAGACGCGACTGCGCCCACCCGGCCCCGAGCGCTCGGGCTGCAGCAGGCCCATGTCTTCGTAGAAGCGCATGGCCCGCGTGGTCAGGTCAAATTCCCTGGCCAGATCGCTGATGCTGTAAGTAATTGCCATAAAGGTGTCCGACAAAGGTGACTGCGCAGGCCGGGCTATCCCCCCTACAATGTCCAATCTGATTGACGTTTACGTCAACGTCAATTATGTCGCAAATCCGGAGCGCCCTTGAAACAAGCCATCAACCAACTTGAATTGCAACTGCACTACCCGCTGGGCGACACCTTGCCGGCGCCGGGCACGACCCTGGAAGTGGCGCCGGGCGTGAAGTGGATTCGTATGAGTCTGCCGTTTGCGCTCAACCACATCAACCTGTGGCTGCTGCGCGATGAGATCGAGGGACAAGCCGGCTGGAGCGTGGTGGACTGCTGCATCAGCACCGATGGCGCCAAGGCGCAGTGGGAACAGATCTTTGCCAATGAACTCCAAGGTCTGCCGGTGCTGCGCGTGATCGTGACCCACATGCACCCGGACCACATCGGTCTGGCCTACTGGCTGTGCCGGCGCTGGGACATCGCCTTGTGGATCAGCGCCACCGATTATTCGATCGCACGCATCGGCAGCAAGGGTGAGACCGGCTTTGGCGGCGACGCGGCGGCCGCCTTCTTTGCCATGAATGGTCTGAACGATCCGGCCTCAGTCGAGAAGATCCGCGGCCGTGCCGACTATTACCGCACACTGGTGCCCGACGTGCCACCGCATTACCGGCGCATGATGGACGGCGACGTGCTGACCATTGGCAACCGGCGCTGGACTTGCATCAGCGGCCACGGCCACGCACCCGAACACATTTCACTCTACTGCGAAGAACTTGCGGTTCTGATTGGTGGGGACATGATGCTGCCGCGCATCTCGACCAATGTCAGCGTCTACGAGCAGGAGCCCGAGGCCAATCCACTGAAACTGTTTCTCGATTCGATCGACAAGTTCCGCACACTCGACGAGCGCACCTTGACGCTGCCGGCGCACGGCAAGCCCTTCACCGGCCTGCACAAACGTATTGAGCAGTTGCACCAACACCATCGCGATCGCCTGGCCGAGGTGATGCAGGCCTGCCAGGATCAAGCGCGCAGCGCCGCTGACGTGATCCCGGTGCTGTTTCCGCGCCCGCTCGACCTGCACCAGACCACTTTCGCCATGGGCGAATCGATCGCCCACCTGCACCTGCTGTGGTTTTCCGGTCAACTGCGGCGCACGCGCGATGCGGCCGGGGTCTACTGCTTTCAGGCTTGCGCTTGAACCGCAAGCAGGCTACTGCCAGCGCGGCACCACATCATCCTTGAGCTGACGGCGCAAGGCGGCATAGTCGGGCAGCACACTTTCCACCGTGTCCCAGAAGCGCGCACTGTGGTCCATCACGCGCAGGTGGCTGAGTTCATGCGCTACCACGTAGTCGATCACCGTCTGCTGCAAATGAATCAAGCGCCAGTTCAGTCGAATCGAGCCATCGATGCTGGCGCTACCCCAGCGTGTGCCGGCGTTGCTCAGCGTGAGCCTGCGCCATTGCACCTGCAACTGTGGCGCAAAGTGATCGAGCCGTTCAATGAAGACGCGGCGCGCCTGGCGCATCAGCCAGGCCTGCACCGCATCCCGTATCTGTTCGGGCGTGGCAGCATGTGCCAGTGCCAGTTGCAATACCGGCTCGGGTCCATCGGCCTGTAATTGCGCGCCGACCGCACCAAAGGCGTGGCGCGGATCAAGTTGCAAGCGCACCGGTTGACCCAGAAAGGGAACAGTCGTGCCATCGCGCCACTCGATGCGCTGCGGCAGCAGGCGTTCATGACGTTCCCGCATCTCGCCGAGTTTGCGCAAAATCCAGGCCGATTTTTCCTGCAAGGCGCTCTCGACCTCGCGTAATGTCACCCACTGCGGCGCACGCACCACCAGGCCTTCGGGGCCGACAACAAAGCCGATGCTGCGCCGTCTGATGCGCTTAAATTCATAAGCCACCAGTGTGCCGCACAAGCGTGTTTCGCGGTTGGCGCGTGGGTGCCGGAACAGAGTGGTCGTATCCGCTTGCGCTGGCGGCAAAGGCGAGGTGGCTTCGGGCTCAGGCGCCTGTGCTGGTTCAAACAGGTCGAGCGTAAAGCGCAGCAGGGGATGCATGCTGGCAACGTTCAGCGGTAGGCCTCGGGGTCGATGCGGCGCATCTCGGTCTCGATCCAGCGCTCAACCTCACGCATCAATTCCTTTGGTTCGCGCCCGACGCTGGGTATGGGCTTGCCAACCGACACATGGACCACGCCGGGGTACTTGACGAAACCCTGGCGTGGCCAGCACTGACCCGAAGACACGGCGATCGGAACCACTGGCACGCCGCACTCGACTGCGAGCCGGGTGCCGGCCGTCTGGTAGGTTCCGGCTTCGCCGCGGGCAATGCGTGTGCCTTCGGGGAAGATGATGACCCAGGTGCCTTGCGCCAGCAGCGCCTTGCCCTGCGTCACCACCTGCTTGAGCGCCTGGGCGCGCGATGCGCGGTCGATATGGATCATGTCCAGCCGCGCCATCGACCAGCCAAAGAAGGGGATGCGCAGCAGTTCACGCTTGAAGACAAAGGCCAGCGGGTGGGGCATCAATGTGGGCAGCAGCATGGTCTCCAGCGTCGACTGGTGCTTGGACAGCAGGATGGCCGGACTGCTCGCACCCTGCGGCAGATTTTCCAGGCCATTAACCTTGACCTGCACACCCAGGATGACGCGCGTGCCCCAGACCACGAGCCGAAACCAGCCAACGGCAAACCACCACAGCGGCGTGCGTTTAACCCACAGCGAGACAATGACCAGGGCCAGCCCCCAGGGGATGACCGTGATCACCAGCCACCCCATGTGCAGTAGCGAGCGCAGCAAAAGCATCACGCGCACGCAGCTTCGTGCGTCAACAAAAACTCGACAAACGCGGCCAGGTCGGCGTGCACCCGGGTTGCCTTCGGAAAGGAATCGGGTAGTTCACGTCCACGGTAGGTCTCACCCTTGCCCGTGAGTACCAGATGCGGCTGGCAGCCGACGGCAACCGCGGCCAGCACGTCGCGCGCCGAGTCGCCCACCATGTGCACACTGCGCATCTCCACGGCATAACGCTCGCCGATCTGCTCAAGCAGACCCGGCTCGGGCTTGCGGCAGTGGCAGGCATCCTCCGACGTGTGAGGGCAATAAAAGACGGCGTCGATTCGGCCCCCGACCGCGGCCAGTAACGCATGCATCTTGGCGTGCATGGCGTTGAGCGTGGAGACGTCGAACAAGCCGCGCCCCAGACCCGACTGATTCGACGCGACCACCACGTGCCAGCCAGCGTGGTTGAGCCGCGCAATAGCCTCCAGCGCACCCGGCAGGGGCTGCCATTCCTCGGGCGATTTGACGTACTCGGCGCTGTCCTGGTTGATGGTGCCGTCGCGGTCCAGAACAACGAGTTTGATGACTGACATGTCAGGCCACCAGTCTGGAGAGATCGGCCACGCGGTTCATGGCCAGGTGCAGGCTTTTGAGCAGGCCCTGGCGATTCAGACGCAGGTCCAGTTCCTCGGCGTTGACCATGACGGCATCAAAGAAGTCGTCCACCGGCTGGCGCAGGGCGGCCAGAGTTTTCAGCGATGCCGTGTAGTCACCGGCCTCAAACTGGGTCTGCGCTTGCGGCGCGAGTTGTTGCATAGCGGCATACAGCACAATCTCGGCCGGCTCGCGCAGCAGCAGTTCGCTGACATGGGCGTCGACCTCGGGCGCTTTCTTCAGGATGTTGCTGATGCGCTTGTTGGCCGCCGCCAGTGCTGGCGCCTCGGGCAGGGCGGCGAAGACGCGCACCGCCGCCAGTCGCTTGGGCACATCGCCCAGGCGTTGCGGGCGCAGCCCCAACACAGCGTCGACTTCGGCTGCGCTGTAGCCCTGCTCACGCAGAGTGCCCGCCAGTCGCTCGAAGATGAAGTCGGCCAAGGCCGCGCTGGCGTTCACGATGCGGTCGCCAAAGACTGGCACGGCGCTCGCAATCAGCGCGTCAAGGCCCAGGGGCAAATCTTTTTCGATCAGCAT
>CAITXW010000488.1 GCA_903896425.1 uncultured beta proteobacterium
CGGTCCTTGAGCTTGCGCGCCTCGCGCAGCGCGCCTTCGACGTCTTCCGGTCGCTCGATCAGCAGACCGACATGGCCATAGGCCTCGGCCAGTTTGACGAAATTCGGCAGTGCATCCATGTAGCTGTGGCTGTAACGGCCCGAGTATTCAATTTCCTGCCACTGGCGCACCATGCCCAGGTAGCGGTTGTTCAAGGCCACGATCTTGATCGGCGTGTTGTACTGCAAACAGGTGGACAGTTCCTGGATGCACATCTGCACCGAGCCCTCGCCCGTGATGCAGAACACCTCGCTCTCAGGCTTGGCCAGCTTGATGCCCATGGCGTAGGGAATGCCCACGCCCATGGTGCCCAGGCCACCCGAATTGATCCAGCGCCTCGGTTCATCAAAACGGTAATACTGCGCGGCCCACATCTGGTGTTGTCCCACGTCGGAAGTGATGTAGACGTCGTCGTCCTTGGTCATGTTCCACAGCGTTTCCACGACATGCTGCGGCTTGATCACATCGCCCTTGCCATGGTCGTACTTGAGACAGTCGCGCTTGCGCCAGACTTCAATGGTTTCCCACCACGCGCTCAACGCCCCGGCGTCGGGTTTGACCGTACCCTCACGGATCATGGAAATCATTTCTGTCAGCACGTCCTTCACGTCGCCGACGATCGGCACGTCCACCCTGACGCGCTTGGAGATGCTCGAAGGGTCAATGTCGATGTGAATGATCTTGCGTTCGTTTTGCGCAAAATGCTTGGGGTTGCCGATCACGCGATCATCAAAACGCGCGCCCACAGCCAACAGCACATCGCAGTTCTGCATGGCATTGTTCGCCTCCAGAGTGCCGTGCATGCCCAGCATGCCCAGGAACTTGCGGTCGCTCGCCGGATAGGCGCCCAGCCCCATCAAGGTGTTGGTGCAGGGATAACCCAACATGTCCACCAGTGTGCGCAACTGCGCGCAGGCGTTACTCGCGATCACACCACCACCCGTATAAAAGTAGGGGCGTTTCGCGGCCAGCAAGAGCTGGAGCGCCTTGCGAATTTGTCCGCTGTGACCTTTGTGAACCGGGCTATAGGAACGCATTTCAACCGATTGCGGGTAACCAGAATAAGGTACTTTTTTAAAGGAGACATCTTTCGGGATATCGACCACGACCGGGCCGGGGCGACCGCTGCGCGCAATATGAAAGGCTTTTTTCAGGGTTATCGCCAGATCGCGTGCGTCCTTCACCAGAAAATTATGTTTCACCACGGGGCGCGTAATGCCCACCGCATCGCATTCTTGAAACGCGTCAAGCCCGATAGCGTGAGTGGGAACCTGTCCGGTCACAATGACCAGGGGAATGCTGTCCATGTAAGCGGTGGCAATGCCGGTCACGGCGTTGGTAACACCAGGCCCCGAAGTGACCAGCGCGACACCGACATCGCCAGTGGCGCGCGCATAACCATCGGCCGCGTGCACGGCGGCCTGCTCGTGACGGACCAAGATATGTCGGATGGTGTCTTGCTTGTAAAAAGCATCGTAAATATGCAGCACGGCACCACCGGGGTACCCCCAGACGTACTTGACGCCTTCGGCCTGCAAGGATTTGACGAGAATCTAGGAGCCCCGAAGCTATGGCTGATTTGCAGTCTCGGCCAG
>CAITXW010000489.1 GCA_903896425.1 uncultured beta proteobacterium
CGTTTGGTGGCCCGATTGCGCACGGCTACCTCACCTTGTCGCTGCTGCCGCAGTTCTTCCAGTCCTCGCTCAAGATCGAAGAAGCCCGTATGGGGGTCAATTACGGATTGAACAAGGTGCGTTTTCCGGCGCCGGTGCCAGTGGGCAGCCGCCTGCGCGCCCGCATGAAACTGCTCAAGTACGAGCCGATCGATCAGGGCGGTTTCCAGATGACCTGGGAATCAACCATCGAGCGCGAAGGCAGCGCCAAGCCGGTCTGCGTCGCCGAATCGATGGCGCGTTATTACCCCTGAAAATTGTTTTGTCGCCAGGCCTCGAATACCGTCACGGCGACAGCGTTGGAGAGGTTCAGGCTGCGCTGCCCCGCGATCATCGGCAGCTTGAGGTTTTGCGTGTCGGCAAACGACTGGCGCACCGTCTCGCTCAGGCCGCGCGTTTCGGCGCCAAACACCAGCCAGTCTCCGGGGGCAAACTGCGCTTCGTGGACCAGGCGCGTGGCGCGCGTGGTGAGCGCGAACATGCGACCGGGCGCGGGCTGCTCCAAATCCAGAAACGCCTGCCAGTTGGCATGGCACTTGAGCTCGGCGTATTCGTGGTAATCGAGCCCGGCGCGGCGCATGTGCTTGTCGTCCATCGAAAACCCGAGCGGCTCAATCAGGTGCAGGGTGCAGCCGGTGTTGGCGGCAAGCCGGATCACGTTGCCGGTGTTGGGCGGGATCTCGGGCTCGACCAGAACGATATGGAACATGGCCGGATTGTCGCAGCGCCAGCGTGACGATTCATCATGCGCGCACCACAAGCGCCGCAAACTCAGCAACTGGCAACGGGCGACTGAACAGATAGCCCTGGTAATGGTGGCAACCCAGTTCCGCCAGGAAGCTGCGCTGCGCTTCGGTCTCCACGCCCTCGGCCATGACTCCCAGGCTCATGCTCCCGGCCAAGGCAATCACCGCTTTGGCAATCGCGGTGTCATCCGGATCTATCAGGATATCGCGCACGAAACCCTTGTCGATCTTGATTTGATCCAGCGGCAGGCGCTTGAGGTAGGCCAGTGATGAATAACCGGTGCCAAAGTCGTCGAGCGAAAAGCGGATGCCGTGCGCCTTGAGCGCATCCATCTTGACGATGACATCCTCAATATTGGCAAGCAGCAAACTCTCGGTCAGTTCCAGTTTGAGCTGATGCGCGTTGGCACCGGTGCGTTCCAGCGCCAGCAGCACCTGATCAACAAAACCCCGCTGGTGAAATTGCTGCGCACTCACGTTCACGGCCAGCGTCAGGTGGGTCATGGCGGGTTGGGTGGCCCAGTGCGCCAATTGCTGGCAGGCGGTCTCCAGAACCCAGTTGCCGATCGGCAGGATCAGGCCGGTTTGCTCTGCCATCGGGATGAACTCGGCCGGTAATACCATGCCGCGTTGGGGGTCCTGCCAGCGCAGCAGGGCCTCAGCACCCGTGATCTGGCCCGAGTCGGTCACCTGTGCCTGATAGTGCAGCAAAAACTGGCTTGCCGCGATGGCCTCGCGCAGAGCGGCTTCCATGGCAACCCGGGTGTTGACCGCTGCCTGCATCGCGGGGTCGAAGAAGCGCAGTGTGTGGCGCCCTGCCGCTTTTGCCTGGAACAGCGCCAGATCCGCGCGTATCAGCGGCTCATCAAAGCTTTCAGCTTGCTCGCCAAACAGGGTAACGCCGATGCTGGCGCTGCTGTGGTGGCTTGCATTGTCGATTGGATAGGCCTGATTCAAGGCAGCAAGAATTGTTTCAGCCACCGTTTGCGCCTGGGCAGCAGCTTCGCGCGCATCGGTGCTGAGGTTTTCCAGCACGACAACGAATTCGTCACCACCGAGTCGGCCCACCGCGTCACCCGCTGGCACACAGCGGGTCAAGCGCGTCGCGACCTGCTCCAGTACGCGGTCACCCTGGTGGTGCCCCAGTGTGTCATTGAGCGCCTTGAAGTCATCCAGATCGATCAGCAGCAGCGCGCCCAGATGGTGATGGCGCGCACTCGCGTCCAGGGCTTGTTGCAAGAGCACGATCAATTGCCGGCGGTTGGGCAGCCCGGTCAAGGGGTCGGAGTAGGCCAGATCTTCAATCAGCTGCTCGGAGCGCTTGCGCTCGGAAATATCGCGGCTGATCGACAGAATGGCGGGTACGCCGTCAAGCGTCAGCATTCGTGCCGACATGAGCGCGGTCTTGACGCTGCCGTCCTTGAGGACGAAATCAGCTTCCAGATTGCTGCAAAAACCATCGCGCTGCAGCGCATCGACCAATCGCTGCCGGTCAGCCATGTTGCGCCAGATATTGAGTTCCTGCGAAGTCCTGCCAATGACTTCATCTCGCGTCATACCCGTCAGGCTCAAAAAGCCGTCATTGACATCCAGATAAAGTCCATCGGCCAGACGGTTGATGTTGATGGCGTCTGGGCTGGTCCGAAACGCCGTTCGATACCGATCCTCGCTCTGCAGCAGCGCCACCTGCGCCTGTTTGCCCTCGGTGATGTCGGCCCAATAACCCACGATCAGCGTCACTTCGCCCATCTCATCACGAACCAGTCGCAATTCGTCGCGCATCCAGCGGTAGCTGCCATCGCTTATGCGAAAACGGTACTCGTGCGCATGCTCACCCCGATCAAACAGTTGCGGCAGTTGTTCGAAAACGTGCGGCCGGTCGTCGGGGTGGATGTTTGCCACCCAAAAGTCGGCGTCCAGGGTGAACTGCTCGGGCGTGTAGCCCATGCTGCGGGTCACGTTGGGGCTGATGTAGTTGGCGCCATAGGGCGCAGTTGGCGCGCAGGTGTAGAGCGTGACCGGACTGGCCGACACCAGGAACTTCAATTTTGAATCACTGATACGCAGCGCGTCTTCCCGCTCCTTCAAGGTGCTCAGCATGCGATTGAAACTGCCAATCAATTGGCCGATTTCGTCTTGCCGGCTGATCGGCAAGGGCTGCGCAGCCTGCCTGGCGTCAACCAAAGCAGCCAGTGTCCTGGCGGTCTTTTGCAATGGCTGCAACTGCTGCTTGAGCAGCCACCAGATCATGCTCCCCAGCAGCAGGGTCAGCCCAATGGCAGTCCATAGCATTTTTTGCTGCGTCGATTTGATCGGTGCAAAAGCTTCGTCGGTCGGTAGCGAAACCGTGACGTTCCAGCCGGTGCTGGGCATGGTCTTGTTGGTTACCAGCACCTCCTGCCCAAGCGGATTGACCAACACGGCGGTGCCTTCATAGCCTTGCAAAAAGCGGTCGATGGCCGGTAGCACGCCAGGCGCCGGCAAGGACTCCATGATGCGCCGCTTGTCGGACGCGGTAATCACCAACCGCTGCTGCGGCGAGACCAGCAGATAGCCGCCGGTTTGGCCGTACTGGCTGTTGACCGGTGGTCCAGAAAATTGGGTTTGCTCAGGTCAATTGCACCGACCAGGGCGCCGATGACCTCGCCCTGCGCCGCGCGGATCGGTACTGCAATGCCGAACACCGGCGTTTTCAGCCCCTTGCCCACGTTCACCTGTCCGACCTTGGACACCCCGTGCCTGAGCGCCGCGGCAACATGATCCCGATCCATGTAATTGAGGCCGACACGCTCGGCCGATACCGGCACCGAAGCGATCGCCGTGCCATCGGGTCGAACGACGTAGGTGCCACCATTGAACAAAAGTGGAATCACCGGCCCTTTTTCTATGCCGGCTTGCAGGGCTAGGGCATTGGCCATGGCGGACGGACTGATGGTGGTAGCGGCGGCTTCCAGCGCCTTGGTCCGCAGGCGCAATTCGTCGTCGAACTGATCGGCCATCAGCGCCACGGTCGATTTCTGCTGCCGCCCAAGTTGTTCAAGCAAACTTTGATGCAGCGTACGGCTGGCAACAAACGCCAGCGACCACAGGCCCACCACCAGCGCAACCAGTGTGAGCAGGGTGACCTTGGCCTTGATGGAGGGCCACTGAAAAGACGGAATGATCATTCGGCTTCTGGTCGGCTTGAACTTGATTGCATTTTTGCGGACTTTAGCACCGCCATGGAAACTCTGCTGTGTGAGGTTTGCCGCAATGCCGCTTTAGCGATGGTCTTGTTCCGTCCTGGCGATCACCAGGGCCGTGATGTGCGCAGCGCCGGCCGCGCGCAGCACGCGTGCGGCGGCGTAAAGCGTGGCGCCGCTGGTCATGACGTCGTCCACCAGCAGCAGTCGCTTGCCTTTGATTTGTTGCACACGCAGTGGATCGACGGCAAAGGCATCGTGCAGGCTGGCCAGGCGCTGCTTGCGGTTTTGTGTGCTTTGCGCCGGCGTATCCTGGATGCGCAGCAGCAATCGGCTGTCGGTATTGTCGGGCGCGAGTTGGCGCGCCAACAGCAGCGCCTGGTTGAAGCCGCGCGTGCGCAGTCGCTCTGCGGAGAGCGGCATCGGCAATACGGCATCGGCGGCTTCCAGCGCCGGCTCAACCCAGGGCGTGCTGCGCAGCAGCAGTGCAAAGGCGCTAGCGCGTCCGGGCTGTTCATGAAACTTGTAGCCCACGATCAAATGCGACCAGGGGTAGGCGTAGGACACGGCGGCCAGACAGGCGTCCAGCGGCGGTGGGTTGGCGATACATTCGCCGCATTGCGCAACGCCGGCGGGCAGCAGCAGGGCGCAGGTGCGGCAGCGCGGCTGCGGTTGCGCGAAGCGGCTGACGCAGGCCTCGCACAGACTCTGCCCCGGCCAGGCGTGGCAGACCATGCACTGGCTCGGCAGTGCGTCCAGCACCCCCCTGAACACGCGCGCAAACATGGAGTCAATATACTCTGGCGACTAAACGTTGACCTCCACATGCCGACCGACCGACCTCCCACGATTGACCCCATCGCCGTCCGACGCTGGCAGCGCTTGCCCGCCAGCACCTCACCCTGGCTGCACGAGGAAGTGGCGCGGCGCATGCAGGAGCGGCTCGATTGCATCAAGTTGCAGCCCGCCAGTTGGGCGCACTGGGAGCCAGTGCGCGGCGGTATGCAGGCGCATGGTCTGCTGGCCCAGCGCTATCCGCAGGCCGACTGTTTTGTGACGGAATTCGAGCCGGGCCGTGCTGCCCACGCCGCCGCCAGCCTGGCCAAACCCTGGTGGCAACCAACGCGCTGGCTGGGCAAGCAGCCCCGCTTTGAAGTACCTGGCGAGGGCGCAGCCCAGATGCTGTGGGCCAATATGGCGTTGCACATGACGCACGACCCGCAGGCCCTGATGGCACAGTGGCACCAGGCGCTGGCGGTGGACGGCTTCCTGATGTTTTCCTGTCTCGGGCCTGATACCTTGCAGGAGTTGCGCGGTCTCTACCAAAGCCTGGGCTGGGGTGCGCCGGCGCACGATTTCACCGACATGCACGACTGGGGCGACATGCTGCTGGCGGCCGGCTTTGCCGACCCGGTGATGGACATGGAGCGCATCACGCTCACATTTGAGACGCCCGAGCGCTTGCTGCAGGAGTTGCGCGGGCTGGGGCGCAACCTGCATCCGCAGCGCTTCGAGGGCCTGCGCACGCGCCGCTGGCACGCGCAACTGCAGCAGGAACTGGCGAAAACGCCGCTCAGTCTGACCTTTGAGGTGGTGTACGGCCATGCCGTCAAACCGGCGCCGCGCCTGGACATTCGGGCCGAGACCGTGCTGTCTCTGGCGCAAATGCGGGAAACCTTGAACCAGCGCAAAAACTATCCTGTGAAACCTTGAGAAATAGACTTGACAAGGGGTCCAACAAGATTTAATCGGCTGCACTACAATTGCCCGCGACCTGACCTGACCGGTCTACCCGAGGCAACAAAACAAGTGAGCGCGATGAAAAGAATTTCCCACAAATTGACTGGCATGCTGCGGGCAGCGTTGGCCTGGGCCAGTACCGTTGCCTTCACGACAGCCTATGCGGTAAGCGACTTGCCCGGCGGTCCCGCCGTCAATCAGCTGAACCTGCCGGATGGCGTCACTGGCATTGCCCAGAATCAGGCCTGGCTGCACTGGTTCATGCTGATCGTCTGCACCGTGATCTTCGTGGCGGTTTTTGGCGTCATGTTCTATTCGATCTGGAAGCACCGCAAGTCGGTCGGACACAAGTCGGCCAATTTCCATGAATCGGTGACGGTCGAAGTGATCTGGACCATTGTTCCCTTCATCATCGTGATCCTGATGGCGCTGCCGGCGACCAAGGTCGTGGTGGCGATGAAAGACACCACCAATGCCGACCTCACCATCAAGGTCACCGGCATGCAGTGGAAGTGGGGCTACGACTACCTCAAGGGCGAAGGCGAGGGCATTGGCTTCATCTCGGCGCTGGACAAGGCGCAGCGCCAGATGTCCAACGACGGCGGCCCGAAAAAGGGCGAGGTCGTTGATGACTACCTGCTCAAGGTTGATCATCCGCTGGTGGTTCCGGTGAACCAGAAGATCCGCATCATCACCACCGCCAATGACGTGATTCACGCCTGGATGGTGCCGGCCTTTGGCGTCCAGCAGGCGGCGATTCCGGGCTTTGTGCGCGACACCTGGTTTCGCGCCGAGAAGGTTGGCGACTACTACGGCCAGTGTGCGCAACTGTGCGGCAAGGAGCACGCCTACATGCCGATCCACGTGAAAGTGGTATCCGCGGCCGACTACTCGACCTGGGTGCTGGCCGAGAAGAAAGCCATGGCGGCACGCGCGGACGACCCGACCAAGGTCTGGA
>CAITXW010000490.1 GCA_903896425.1 uncultured beta proteobacterium
CGGCTACGACCGCCTCAGTGCCAGCCAAGCGAGAAACCGCAGTCGCAGCGGCCACGATTCATGCGCGCGCCAGCGGCGACAAACCCATCGCCTCGCCCGCCGTGCGCCGGCGCGCCTGGGACCTCGGCATCGAGTTGCAATTCGTAGCCGGCACCGGCATGGCCGGGCGCATCACGCAGCAGGACCTCGACGCCTATGCGGCACGCGCTGGCCAGACCGCCAGCGTGGCGCAGGCCGACCAGCGTTACGCACAGCGCAGCGCAGAAGAATCAATTCCGGTGATCGGTCTGCGGCGCAAGATTGCGCAGAAGATGCAGGAGGCCAAGCGGCGTATCCCGCACTTCACTTACGTCGAGGAAATCGATGTGACCGAACTCGAAGCGCTGCGCGCGCGCCTGAACGCCAAGTACGGCAAGGAGCGCGGCCGCCTGACGCTGCTGCCCTTCCTGGTACGCGCTGTGGTGCTGGCGGTGCGTGAATTCCCACAGGTCAACGCGCGCTACGACGACGATGCTGCCGTGGTCACGCACTATGAAGCCGTGCACCTGGGCATGGCAACGCAGACCGAAGGCGGCCTGATGGTGCCCGTCATGCGCCACGCGGAGACGCGTGACCTGTGGGCTTGCGCCGCCGAGTTGCTGCGCCTGAGCGAAGCGGCGCGCAGCGGCAAGGCGACACGCGAGGAACTCACCGGCTCAACCATCACCATCACCAGCCTCGGGGCCTTAGGCGGCATCGTCAGCACGCCAGTCATCAACCACCCGGAGGTGGCGATTGTGGGCGTGAATCGCATGGTCGAGCGGCCCATGATCCGCAATGGCGCGGTCGTGGCACGGCTGATGATGAACCTGTCGTCTTCCTTTGATCACCGCGTGGTCGACGGCATGCACGGGGCTGAATTTGTCCAGTTGTTGCGTGGCTATCTTGAATGCCCGGCCACCCTGTTTGTGGAGTAGCGCATGGAAACGCAACAAACCAAACTGCTGATCGTCGGTGGTGGTCCTGGCGGTTATGTGGCCGCCATCCGCGCCGCGCAACTCGGCATCGCCACCACGCTGATCGAAGGTGAGCGCCTGGGCGGCACCTGCCTGAATATCGGCTGCATTCCGTCCAAGGCGCTGATTCACGCCAGCGAGGCTTTTCACCAAACCTGCGGATACGCCGGCAAATCCCCGCTGGGCATTCAGGTGGAGGCGCCGCGCATCGACCTGGCGCAGACCGTGCGCTGGAAAGACGGCATCGTCAAACGCCTGACGCAAGGCGTGGCGGCGCTGCTCAAGAAGAACAATGTCACTGTCATCAAGGGCTGGGCCCGTGTCATCGATGGCAAGACGGTCGAGGTGCAGCCGGCGGACGCCGCGGCACCGCTGCGCATCACCTGCGAACACCTGCTGCTGGCGACTGGTTCCAGCGAGGTGGCCCTGCCCGGTCTGCCCTTTGGCGCTCGTGTCATCTCGTCAACGCAAGCCCTGTCACCGACCATGTTGCCGAAGCGCCTGGTGGTGGTCGGCGCTGGCTACATCGGCTTGGAGCTTGGCATCGTCTACCGCAAACTCGGCGCCGAAGTGACGGTGGTCGAAGCGCTGGAGCGCATCCTGCCGATCTATGACGATGAACTGGTCAAGCCGGTGGCGGCCTCGCTGCGCAAGCTCGGCGTGCAAGTGCAACTGGGCTGCCGGGTGCAGGGGCTCAACGCCGCCGGCGATGCCGTACAAATTGCCAACGCCAAGGGCGAAGTTTCAGAGTTGCCAGCCGATCAGGTGCTGGTGGCGATTGGCCGCACACCGCGCAGCCAGGGCTTTGGTCTGGAGCGCCTGATGCTGGCCATGAACGGCCGCGCCGTGACGATCGATGACCAGTGCCGCACGTCCATGCGCAATGTCTGGGCCATTGGCGACATCGCGGGTGAGCCGATGCTGGCGCACCGTGCCATGGCGCAAGGCGAGATGGTGGCCGAGATCATCGCCGGCAAACGGCGTCACTTCACACCCGCGGCGATTGCAGCCGTCTGCTTCACCGACCCCGAAATCGTGGTGGCGGGGTTGACGCCACCACAAGCCGAACGGGCCGGACTCGATTGCATTCAAGCGAGTTTTCCATTCGCCGCCAACGGACGCGCCATGACACTGGAGGCCGGCGATGGCTTTGTGCGCGTGGTGGCACGGCGCGACAACCATCTGATCGTCGGCTGGCAGGCCGTTGGCGTGGGTGTCTCGGAACTGAGCACGGCGTTCTCGCACTCGCTGGAAATGGGCGCCTGCCTGGAGGATGTGGCGGGAACGATTCATGCGCACCCGACGCTGGGTGAAGCGGTGCAGGAAGCAGCGCTACGTGCTTTGGGACACGCCCTGCATATCTAGGGGAAATTAAACGCCGGCCAGCAGACGCAGTCCGCCCGGGTCATCGACCTTGAGCATGCGGCCGGAGCCGCTGATCAGGCTGCGTTCGCGCAGATGGCGCAGCACGCGTGACAGGGTCTCTGGCGCAATGCCGAGTTGCGCTGCAATCGAGCGCTTGCGCTGCTGCAACTGAACGGCCATCGCGCCCTTTTCGCCAGTCTGGGCATGACGCAACAGCCACTCGGCACAGCGCGCCTCGGCATCCTTGGCCAGGCGGCTGACGGCAAATTCGGTTTGCTGGCGATGCGCCAGCGCCACATCGTGCAGAACGGTGTGCGCCGCTTCTGGCATGGCCGTCAGTGAACGACGAAATTCGGCCAAGGGCACACGGCGCAGACGGAGCTCAGTTTCAGCCATGCAGTCCACCGCATGTGGCAGATCCAGCACGGCGGCACTGGCTTCCAGCCAACAAGGGCCTTCAACGACCCCGAGTTGGTGCTCCATGACTGCGCCCTCCATCACACCCAGGGCAACGCATCCCGACTCCACATAGGTCACCCAGGGTGAAGCAATCGTCCGACGGAACAACAATTCACCGCGTGGGGCCGTACAGACGTCGGCCGGCATGTCACTGATTTGAGCGGATAGCATAAGTGCCGACTGTGCCGTGCTTGCACCCGTGCGACCTTGAGCAATATCAAAGAATAATGAGTAAATTGCCTACAAAACCAGCAACAAACGGAAATCATTGACATTTGTAAAAGTGGGGCCGGTACGCAGCAAATCACCCAAAGCATCGAAATAGGCATAGGCGTCGTTGCGCTCAAGGTAGTCGGCCACCTTCATTCCTCGCTGCAATGCCCGGCTCAGGGTTGCCGGCTCCACCCAGGCACCGGCGTTGTCTTCCACGCCATCAATGCCATCGGTGTCGGCGGCCAACGCGTAAACCCCGGCCTGCCCCTGCAGCGCCTGCGCCAGACCGAGACAGAATTCACCGGCGCGGCCACCGCGGCCAGGCACCGCACCGGCTCGCTGCGGCCGCAGCGTAACCGTTGTTTCACCACCGCTGAGAATGACGCAGGGCGCCGCAAAAGGCTCTCCCCGGTTCGCCACCGCGCGCGCCAGCGCTGCATGGACCTTGCCCACCTCGCGCGATTCGCCTTCCATTTCATCGCTCAGGATATAGGCCGCCAAGCCGGCCGCGCGCGCCACCTCGGCTGCGGCCTGCAAAGACTGTTGTGGCGTAGCGATCAGATGAACCCGGTGCCCGGCAAACGCCGGCGCACCCGGTTTGGGCGTTTCCAGCGCGCCGCTGTGCAAGGATTCGAGCACCGCAGGCGGAACCGCTATCGCGTAGCGTTGCAGGATGGCAAGCGCGTCGGCACAACTGCTGGCGTCAGCCACCGTGGGGCCACTGGCAATGATGGAAGGATCATCGCCCGGAACATCGCTGATGGTGAGCGTCACCACCTGCTCCGGGGCACAGGCAAGGGCCAGGCGTCCGCCCTTGATGCGCGAGAGGTGCTTGCGCACGCAGTTCATCTCGCCGATGCCCGCACCGCACGCCAGCAACTCATGGTTGATGCGCTGCTTGTGGACCTGCGTCAGTCCCTCGGCCGGCAGGCTCAGCAGCGCCGAGCCGCCGCCCGAGATCAGGCACAGCACCAGGTCATCGGCGGTAAGGCCCTGCGTCAAGGTCAGAATGCGTTCGGCGGCCGCCAGGCCAGCCGCATCGGGCACCGGGTGTGCCGCCTGCAACACTTCAATGCGCTGAGGCAAACCGTCCGGGCGCGGTGGCAAATGACCGTAGCGCGTGACCACCAGCCCCGACAGCGATGCGTCCTTCGGCCAGAACGCCTCAACCGCATGTGCCATGGCACCCGCAGCCTTGCCGGCACCGAGCACCAGCGTGCGGCCCTTGGGCGGTGGCGGCAGATAAGCAGCGGTGTTGTGCAGCGGCAGTGCACGCGCCACCGCGACCCGGTACAGGTGTTCGAGAAAACGGCGTTGATCGGTAAACGGATCGGGTGTTGTCATGCCGGCGCCGTTGGGTCCCGGAAATTGGCTTATTCGCCCAGGTACGCAGCGCGCACCTTGGGGTCGCTGAGCATTTGCTTGGCGTCGCCCGACATGGTGATGAGGCCCGAATCCATAACGTAACCACGGTCGGCAATTGCCAGTGCGCGGCTTGCATTTTGTTCCACCAACAGCACGGTCACGCCTTGCGCCGAGACCTCACGCACGACTTCAAAAATCTTGTCCACCATCATCGGTGACAGACCAATCGAAGGCTCGTCGAGCAACAGAACCTTGGGCCGGCTCATCAGGCCCCGGCCCATGGCCAGCATCTGCTGCTCACCACCCGACAGCGTCCCGGCCAGTTGGTCGGCACGCTCCTTGAGGCGCGGGAAAATGGTAAATACCTTTTCAATGTCAGTCAGGATTTCGGCCTTGTCGTTGCGGATGTAGGCGCCCATCTGCAGGTTCTCGACGATCGTCATGCGCGCAAAGACACCGCGTCCCTCGGGCACCATGGCCAGGCCCTGCGTCACCAGGTCCCACGGACCCTGACCGCGGATGCTCTTGCCCAGGTACTCGATATCGCCGTCGTTGATCGGCAGGATGCCGGTGATGGCTTTCATCGTGGTGGTCTTGCCGGCACCGTTGGAGCCGATCAGCGACACCAGTTCGCCCTCGCGCACTTCAAAGTCAACCCCTTTGACGGCCTGGATGCCGCCGTAAGCGACTTTGAGCCCCGTCACTTTGAGAAGAATATTCATCGTTTATTTCCTTGTCAGACCGCGCTGCGGCTCAATGCCCGCTGGTGCCCAGATAGGCTTCGATCACCTTGTCATTTTTTTGCACGTCGGCGGGCGTGCCTTCGGCAATCTGTTTGCCGTAATCGAGCACCGTGACCCGGTCGCACAAGCCCATGACCAGCTTGACATCGTGCTCGATCAGCAGAATCGTGCGGTTGTCATTGCGGATCTTGTCGATCAGTTCGCGCAGCATGACTTTCTCCGTCGCGTTCATGCCGGCGGCCGGTTCATCGAGCGCAATCAGCTGCGGGTCGGTCGCCAGCGCGCGCGCAATTTCCAGGCGACGCTGGTCACCGTAACTCAGGGTGCGCGCCTTGTAGTCGGCAAAGCGGCCTATACCGACATAGTCGAGCAACTCCTGCGCGCGCTTGGCGATGGCAAGTTCCTCGGCCTTGAAGCCCGGTGTGCGAAAAATGGCGCCGATCAAACCTGAATGGGTGCGGATGTGGCGCCCGACCATGACGTTTTCCAGCGCCGTCATTTCAGCAAAGAGGCGAATGTTCTGGAAGGTGCGTGCAATGCCGGCCTTGGCCACTTCGTGCACGGCTGTCGGCTGGTAGGTCTTGCCGGCGAGTTCGAAACTGCCGCTGTCGGGCGTGTAGAGGCCTGTGAGCACATTGAAGAAGGTGGTCTTGCCAGCGCCGTTGGGGCCGATCAGGCCATAGACCTGGCCGCGCTTGATCGTGATGCCCACATCGCTGAGCGCCTGCAGGCCGCCGAAGCGTTTGGAAACGCCGGAAACTTTGAGTACGGTGTCTGTCATACAAATATCCTTAATCAGTTGGGGACAGAGCTTGTTCGCTTTGCGTAACTGCGGTCTGTCCCACAAGCAAATTCATTTCACGTTCTGCAGCGACTTGCCGTGATCGGGCGACGGCCACAGGCCGCGCGGGCGCGACAGCATGATGGTGATCATGGCCAGCGCGATCAACAACTGGCGCAGGATCGAGGCATCAAGCCGGCCATCGGTCAGGGCCTGCAACGGGCCCGCCACATAACGCAGCACCTCCGGCAGTGCTGACAGCAGCACTGCTCCAAGAATGACACCGGGCAGATGGCCGATGCCACCGAGCACCACCATGGCGACGATCATGATCGACTCCATCAGGCTGAAGGACTCGGGCGAGATGAACCCCTGGAAGGACGCAAACATGGCGCCCGAAACACCACCAAAAGTAGCGCCCATGCCGAAGGCCAGCAGTTTCAGATTTCGGGTGTTGATGCCCATCGCCTTGGCAGCGATTTCGTCTTCGCGGATCGCCATCCAGGCACGTCCGACGCGCGACAGTTCCAGGCGATGCGAGATCCCCACACTGAACAGCACCAGCACCAGAAACAGGTAGTAGTAGAGCGAGACCGATGCCAAGTCGAAACCCGCTACGGTGACCGTCTTGCCCAGGTTCAAGCCGAAGAAACTCAGGGAATCAATCTGCCCAACGCCCTTGGGCCCATTGGTGATGTTGACGGGGTGGTCCAGGTTGTTCAAGAAAACACGGATGATTTCACCAAAACCCAGCGTCAC
>CAITXW010000491.1 GCA_903896425.1 uncultured beta proteobacterium
CAAAAACGCGGGAACCGTCCGGGTGCAGGTGGTAATACTGGCGTTTTGGCACGGCGTTGCTGACGATCTGGATTTGCCGACGGTTGAGTCCAATCGCTTGGTACAGGCCGCTCAAGGCTTCGGTTTGTGCCTGTGGGTTTGGCAACAGTATTTTTGAGGGGCAAGACTCAAAAATCACATCGGCAATGCCACTGCGCGACAAATCGCTCAGGGACTGGGTGGCAAAGATGACCGCCACGTTCGACTTGCGCAGCACCTTCAGCCACTCGCGAATCTTGGCCCTGAATGCGGGGTGCCCCAACATGATCCAGGCTTCATCAAGCACCAACAAGGTGGGTTGACCATGAAAGCGTTGTTCAAGCCGGTGAAACAGGTAAGCCAGTACCGGCAAGACAATCTTTTCGCCGCGTGCCATCAAGTGTTCAAGCTCGAAGACCTGAAAGATGTCAGCCTGCAATCCGTCGCTCTCGGCATCCAGCAGCCGCCCAGCAGATCCGCGCAGTGAGTAGTACTCTAGGGCTTCACGCAGACGGTTGTCCTGCAAGGTCAGCAGGAAGTTTGACAGCGTGCGTTGCTCCGCGCAGTCGGTTGAGGCAGCCAACTGGTTCACTGCACGAAAGAGTTCTTTGCGCAATTCCGGTGACATGGCCACACCTTGCAGCTCGGCCAAGCTTTCCAACCATTCAGCCGCCCAGCTGCGCTCAACTTCATCTTCAATGCGTCCCAAGGGGCAAAACGTGATGTTGTCGGATTCGCCCGCGATGTCGTAATGCTGGCCACCGGCAGCCGCCACCAAGGGGAACATGGAATAGCCTTTGTCAAAGACAAAGGCTTGCGCGCCCGGATACCGGAAATGTTGCGCCACCAAGGTTGCCAACAAGGTCGACTTTCCCGAACCCGTCGGGCCGATGATGGCCGTATGACCTAAATCGCCTGCGTGCAGGCAGAGCCGGTACGGTGTTGCACCGTCGGTTTTGGCTTGCAGCAGCGGCGCTGAATTCTCAGGATAGAACGGACAGGGATGGACATCCGCCCCGGCCCAAATCGCTGTGAGCGGCAGCAAGTGCGCCAGGTTCATGGTGTTGACCAGCGGGCGGCGCACATTGGCAAACAGGTTGCCAGGCATGCTTCCCAGGAATGCTTCCACCGCATTGACGGACTCGACGCGCGCTGAAAACCCGGCATTGGCGATCATCTTGGTCACGTATTGCGCGGCATCACGCAATTGCTGGATGTTTGCGCTGGAGAGCAGGATAACGCTGGTGTAGTAGCCAAATCGCACCAGGCCGCTGCTGGCCTCCGCCATGGCGGCGACCGCATCAGCAGCCATGTCGTCCGCATCCGCATTCACGTGCGTGACTCCGCCACCTTGGCTAGAGCGCATCAAATTCATCAGCGAGAGTCGCTTTTGCGCCCACTTGGATCGGTACTTCCCCAGCACCTTATCCGCTTCTCGTACCGGCATGAAGATGAAACGGTTTGACCAGCGGTATTCCACGGGCAAGCGTGACAGGAAGTCCAGGATGCCAGGAAAGCTTGATCCAGGAAAGCCCGTGACTGCGATGCATATGGCTGCTTTGCCGTCAATCCGGGGCTCAAAGCCGGTCACAAAGTCGTGTTGACCCAGTACCGAATCCAGGTACATCGGCACGGTGCCCATGGCGAAGCTGGAGCGCGACTCCAGTGCGACACAGGCCGCGAGATGGGCAAGAAGTTGACTCTCCACCGCCCCAGTCTCAGTGTCGACGGTGTCCACCAGTCGACGGATTTTGAGGGTGCCAGCCAGCCGTGATTCAATTTCGGTCAGTGCGGTGTTGAATCGGTTCAAACTGCGCTCTGCCACACCGGTCTTATGCGCACCGTCGACAAACAACATCTCGGCTTTTGCCGCTGCATCCGGGTCTGGATGCCAGCACAGGACCAGCCGGTAGTCACTTTGAAAACCAGCCCAGTCGCCTTCATGCGCGAGACGGCGGCAATCGTCCAGCAGTCGGGTGGTACGGTCCGGAAAAGCGCCGTCCGCTGGGTAACCAGGGGATTGACGACGCACGGCATCCACATGCAAGCACCAGCCATCATCGAGCGCCAGGGCTGCATTGATGCGAGCCGATACCGCGGCCAATTCCTCTTTGGTGGCGCTGTCCAGGTCCGGGCCACGAAATTCAAAGCCCGCCAGCAAACCGCCAGATTTGGTGAGCACCACGCCGTTGTCAATCAGCGCCGCCCAGGGCAGCAGATCGGGCAAGCCTTGGGCCTGGCTGCGAAATTCTTTCAAGAGCATGGTCAGTCTCCAAAGGTGCGGGGCGAGGCAAACGGTGTTGCCGCGCTCTTGTAAAGCTTGCGGTAGCGCAAACTACGCCCGAACGTCTTGGAGAGTTGGGGATCAAAACTGGCTGCACGGGTCAACACCCAGGCGCCGACGGCCCACAAAACCAGACCAAAAATGGCGGCCCAGAGTTGAAACAAGGAAACAATGAACACGCCGGCCACGATTCCCAGTGCCAGGATCAGTTCGCGCTCGGCACCAAGCAGCAACATGGGCCTGAGCATGGATTGATGCAGCGGCACTGAAAAATCGGCGCCGTTGTCTGAATTTTGATCAGCCATGATTTGCGATCAGAAACGACGGACCGTCAGATCAACGCACCGCTGTTGACCAGACCGATCATGCTCAGGAAGTTGGCGCCAAAAACGATCAGCGCCACACCGAGCACCACGTACAACAACTTCTTTGCAATGCCACCCAGGTCGTCACCGCCAAAAATCAGCGCTGCACCTGCTGCCAGGAAGGCCACGGTCGAAATGCCGGTGGCCACAGGCCCAGTCAGGTTGTTGACCACCGTGGTGATCGGGCCGTCCCAGGGCAGGGCTGGGCCAGCGTGGGCCACCTGGGATACCAGTGCGGCCATGCCCGAGATGACAGGCGTGACCAGCTTTTTGAGTGATTTGGTAGGCTTGGTTGTTTGGAAATGCACGATCTACTCCAGTTGGAAAAAAGACACCGGCCTGTTTGGCTGGTGCTTGATACCGCTGGACTGCAAATGAACAAATCGACGCGTCGCGCTCCCGTGCCATACAGCTCAACTACTCTGGTCTGGCGGAGTCAGAGGCCAGCAGCCGGACGGCAAAAGTTATCCACAAAACCACGGCATAGCACATACCGGCCAGCACGGCATAGCAGATACCGGCACGGCATAGCGCATACCAAACCACGGCATAGCAGGTACCACCTTCAAGTAGTGAATTGACACAGCGCACAATGGTCGACTTTGTTGGTAGGTCGAACGATCGTAAGCGGCTAGCGAAGTCATCTTGAATCCGGCGGCCAAGCGGGTAAACATAGTGTCCACGAAACAAGCAGGTGGACACTATGGA
>CAITXW010000492.1 GCA_903896425.1 uncultured beta proteobacterium
GCTTCGCCGAAAAGTTCCCGACCTGGGACATCATCCGCAAGTACAACAAGGACTACAAGCTGATCTTCGTCGGCGACGCCACCATGAGCCCGTACGAAATCCTGCAGCCCGGCGGCAGTGTCGAGTACAACAACGAAGAAGCCGGCGTCGAATGGTTGCAGCGCCTGACCAAAGCCTTCCCCAAGTTCGCATGGATCAACCCGGAACCGCAAGGCGTCTGGCAATATCGCCAAAGCATCAGCGTGATCCAGCAAATCGTCAGCCAGCGCATGTACCCGCTCACCATCAAGGGGCTGGAAGACGCGATGCGCTTGCTGACCAAATAGAATACGGAACCACGCCGCCGTAGTTCAATGGATAGAACGAGCGCCTCCTAAGCGCTAGATATGGGTTCGATTCCCGTCGGGGGCGCCAGACACTTAGGTCAAGGCGTCACACCGCACAAAACAGCAACAACGCCGCGTGTCGTAGCGGGTTTTTTGTGACGCAAGCACCAGCAAAAAAATAACATGCGCCAGTCGATGACCGGGGAGCAAAAAAGAGGAATTTAGGTAAATGACACTTCGCCAACTGAGATATTTTCTGCAAATCGCAGAGTTGAAGAGTTTTACACGTGCGTCCTCAGTTTTACATATCGCACAGCCAGCTCTGTCCCGACAGATCCAGCAACTTGAAGATGACCTTGGCGTCAAGCTGTTCAATCGAACCGACACCGGCGTCACGCTGACCGATGCAGGCGCTTTACTGCATGACCGCGCGCTCATGCTTGTCGATCGATTTGAACATGTCCGTCAGGAAGTTGGCGCCTACGCATCGCAGGCGCGCGGCAGCATCCACGTTGGCATTCCCCCATCCATGTTTGATCTGATCACGACGCCAATTGTCCTGAAGTTTGGTCGGCATTTCCCAGGGGTCAAACTTAGTGTGACGGAAGGAACCAGTGCCGTGCTGCACGAAGCGGTGCTAACCGGACGCATTGACTTTGCCGTTGTGTCCTCGACAGAATCCCTGCCCACACTTGAAGGAGAGCCGCTCCTGCGCGAGCAGTTGTACCTGATAGGTCCACCTTCGGAGCGCCAAGAGGTGGCTGACCAAGCGGCAGTCGACCTCAAAACGATAGCGAGTTTGCCGTTGATGCTCACCAGTCGCCCCAACGCCATGCGATTGATCATCGAGAACGCCATGCATGCCAGCGGCTTGCCATCCAACATCGTTCTGGAGACGAGTTCAAGCCGCCTCCTGACGGAAATTGTTTCTCGCGGGGCCAGTTGGACCATCCTGCCGTATTGTGCGATTCAGCAGTTGGTCGAAGCCGGGCGCGTTATTGTTGCGCCGGTGCCGAGCATGGAAATCACGTGGACGCTTGTGCATTCTCGAGAGCGTGGGCTTTCAATTCCAGGACAAAAGTTTCGGGACCTGCTGATCGAAATCGCGAGCGCCGAGATTGCTGCAGGCAGATGGCTTGGCGCTACCAATCTTGTCTGACAACCTCGGACCTGGTTGTCTAATGCAAAATGCCGGATCGAACACTTTTCCGAATATGAGATGGAGACATAGATGAAAACCCAAATGATGCTGACGATTGACGATGCCAAACGCATTGCCGCTGCCTGCCTTGCCGAGGCCAATCAGAGAAACTGGAATGTCGTGATCGCCATTGTTGACGATGGCGCGCACCTGATGTACCTGGAACGTATGGACTCGACGCAAAAGGCGTCCAGCCTCGTCGCCGTGGAAAAGGCCAAAACCGCCTTGCTTTTCAAGCGCCCAACCAAGGCCATGGAGGATGCTGTCCTGTCCGGTCGCCCGGTCGTGATGACACTGCCCGGCGCCACCCCGATCGAAGGCGGACTGCCGCTGGTGCGCAACGGCCAGTTCCTGGGCGCTATCGGCATTTCGGGCGTGCAGTCTTTTGAAGATGGAATCATCGCTGCGGCCGGCGTCGCCTGCTTCGAAACGCTTGCGTGAATTCGCACGCAACACCAAAGAATGAATGCAATGAACGACGAAAATAAAGACGCACCGGTTGCGGTGGTGACCGGCGGCAGCCGGGGCATAGGGCGCGCCATCGCAGTGGCATTGGCCAAGCAGGGCTGGAACATCTGCTTCAGCTATATGTCGAATGAAAATGCGGCGGCTGAAACCAGCGCACAAGTAAAGGCAGCTGGCGGTCGAGTTCTGGCCGTGCAAGCTGACATCGCCAACCGCGCAGATATCAAGCGCCTGTTCGAAGCGTCAACCCAGGCGTTCGGTCGACTCGATGCACTGGTCAACAACGCCGGTGTCGTCGGCGAGCCACGCTCCATCCTCGATGCTGACGATGCCCATTTGACAGCGGTGTTTCGAACCAACGTGTTAGGCAGTTTCTTCTGCACCAGCGAAGCCGCACGCTTGATGTCAACGCAAAAGGGTGGCCATGGCGGCACCATCGTCAACATGTCATCGGCTGCGGCACGGCATGGCGGCATGCCCAACGAAGCACACTATGCGGCATCCAAAGGCGCCATGGACAGTTTCTCTGTGGCCTTGGCCAAGGAGTTGGCACCGCACGGCATACGTGTCAATGCCGTGCGCCCAGGCCTGATCAACACTGAAATTCATGAGGCCCATGGCGGACAGGAACTGATCAACCGGATTGGCCCGACCGTGCCCATCGGGCGCGCCGGAACAGCCGCTGAAGTTGCGGAAGTCGTAGCTTTTCTGTGCGGACCGCTCTCCAGTTACATGCTCGGTACACTGGTCGATGTATCAGGCGGGCGTTGATCTGATTTCACTCCCCCACGCGACCATCACAGCAGGCCGGAAGAAGGATAACGCTTACCGGTCCCACGCTCCCACTGTGGCCATGCCATAGCCTGCGGGCCCGCACCAGAATCCACCTGCTCATGATCACATCGATGCTTTCCTTATGATCCCCACGCGGCAACTTGTGGGACTTGCGCTGGCCCTGTCAACTGCGGCCGCACTGTCATTGGGAATCACTCGTTTTTCCTATGCCTTGTTGTTTCCACCCATGCGCGTGGACCTGGGCTGGTCTTACACGCTGGCCGGCGTCATGAATACCATCAATGGCATCGGTTACCTGATGGGCGCGATGATCGCCCCGCGCCTATTGCGACGCTTCGGCGCATCCCGCCTGCTCCTGGTCGCCGCCGCAGTCGCCAGTGTCTTCATGGGTTTGGGTGGCTTCATCAACTCAACGACGCTCTGGATGGTGCAGCGCCTGCTGGCCGGTACCGCCAGTTCCCTGGTGTTCGTTGCCGGCGGGCTGCTGGCAATTCAGTTGGCCGCGTTGCAACCTTCTCGCAGTGGTTTCTTGATGGGTTTGTACTACGGCGGCACCGGTTTTGGAATCGTCCTCACCGCGCTCTTGGTGCCGGCCGTGCTTGCAGCGACAGAGCAATTGCCACACGGCTGGATCTGGACCTGGTGGGCACTGACACCGGCTTGTTTTGCTGCGACAGCGCTGCTGTGGTGGCCGGCCCGCAGGCTACAGAATTTGACGGCGTTACCGCCCGCCGGCACGACCCATGCTGCAGGATTCAAGTGGCAACCGCTCTCGTATGCACTGGCGGGTTACGCCATGTTTGGTGTCGGCTACATCGGCTACATGACCTTTGTGATTGCCCTGCTGCGTGAGCAAGGCGTCAGCGCCCCCATTGTCACCATCTTCTACACATTGCTGGGCGTGGCTGTGTTGGCTTCAACGCGCGTCTGGGCCGGCCTGCTGGACCGCTGCAAAGACGGAAAGTTGCTGGCCATTCTCAATGGCTTGGTGGGCCTCGCGACAATCATGCCGGTTCTGACCTCCGCATGGCCCGTGATTCTGGCCTCGGGCATCCTGTTTGGCGGCGTCTTTCTCTCGCTGGTGGCTTCAACATCCGCTTTGGTGCGGCACAACCTGCCGCGCACCGCCTGGGGTGCGGGAATCAGCGCGTTCACGATTGTGTTTGCAGCCGGACAAATTGTCGGGCCCACGATCGTCGGCTGGATTGCTGATGGCCCTGGCGGCCTGGCACGGGGCTTGATATTTTCCGCCGTGGCACTCTGGATCGGCGCTGCACTGGCCTGGCGCCAGCGCGCCTTGTAGTCGCAGCAGGATCTGCAATTCTGTGGCCCGGCGCGAACCCGGTCCTACCCATAGCGAATCACAGATATAGGTTCCATGCCCATTCGGTATTGGGCAAGACTCACTGTGCGATCGTAAACTGCGACGGAGGTTTTCGGTCAGGCCGGCCCGAATGACTTTCCCATTAACCCAACGTTTTGAAGTGAGGCAATTTAAATGGCCATGAAGCAATCCAAAGTGATCATTACCTGCGCTGTGACAGGTTCGATTCACACCCCGTCGATGTCACCCTACCTGCCAATCACGCCGGCCGAAATCGCTGAGGCCGCCATTGGTGCGGCGAAAGCCGGTGCTGCGATCGTGCATTTGCATGCACGCAACCCGGTCGACGGCAGCCCAACCCAGGACCCCAATTTGTTTCGCGAGTTCCTGCCGCAGATCAAGGCCAGTTGTGACGTCGTGATCAATCTGACTACCGGTGGCGCGCCGACGATGACGGTAGAGGAACGCTTGCAGCCCGTACTGCAACTCAAGCCGGAAGTTGCCTCCCTGAATATGGGCTCGATGAATTTTGGCTTGTATCCCATGCTGGATCGATTCAAGGAATTCAAGCATCCCTGGGAAAAACCCTATCTGGCGGGATCCGAGGATCGCATCTTCAAGAACAGCCTGAAGGATATTCGCTACATCCTGGAATCCTGCGCCGACAACCGAACACGCTTTGAAATCGAGTGCTACGACATCAGTCATCTGTACACAGCGGCGCATTTTGTGGACCGCGGTATTCTTAAAGGTCCGTTATTGATTCAATCGGTATTCGGGCTGTTGGGGGGCATCGGGCCACACCCTGAAGATGTCATGCAGATGAAGCGCACCGCAGACCGCTTGTTTGGCACAGATTACATTTGGTCGGTTCTCGGCGCTGGGCGAAATCAAATGCCGATTGCCACCATGTCCGCAGCGATGGGTGGTAACTGCCGTGTTGGGTTGGAAGATTCCCTTTGGGATGGTCCAGGCAATCTGGCCAAGACCAATGCCGACCAAGTGCGCCGTATTCGGACCGTAATTGAGGCGCTTTCCCTTGAGGTCGCGACACCGGATGAGGCACGGGCGATGTTGCAACTCAAGGGAGCTGACGCGGTCAGTTTTTGACCAGCATTAAACGCGTCATTGCCAGACGCACACGATGATTAATTGATTGATACCTGAACTTAAGCGTGGCAGTTTCGTTACGCAAAACACTTAAAGGATGAAGAGACATGACTAAGGATACAAAAGCTCAGCTCAAAGGCTGCCCGTCCAACAACCCGGCGCGGAACCTGACTCTCGCCGACATTGAAGTTATGGGCAAGCGGATTTGCAACTGGGGGCGCTGGGGTGCGGATGATGAGTTGGGTACGCTCAATTTTATCGGCGCGGAAGAGCTGAAGGCAGCGGCTGCGCTTGTGCGCAAGGGGAAGGCAATTTCTCTCGGCCTGGAGTTCAACTGTGACGGTCCACAAAAAACCGGTTGGGGTGGTCGGTTCAATCCGATCCACACCATGCTGGCAACCGGTACCGACGCCGTTGCCGGTAGCCAGGACCACATGAAGATTCGTTATGCCGATGACATGGTCACGATGCCGCTTCAATGTGGAACACAGTGGGATGCACTCGGCCACGTTTTTAACGGCGACAAGATGTGGAATGGCTATGACGCCGCACTGGTGAGTTCCACTGGCGCCAAGAAGAACGGTATCGAAAAAACCCGTTCCAAAATGATGGGCCGTGGCGTGCTGCTGGACATTGCACGCTTCAAGGGTGGGGACTATCTTGAAGATGGTTACGGCATCAGCAATGACGACCTCGACGCGTGCGCGCGCGCCCAAGGTGTTGAGGTGCGAAAAGGTGACTTTGTGATTGTGCGCACCGGGCAAATGGAGCAACGCCTGGCGGAAGGGGATTGGGGCACTTACGCGGGCGGCGACGCACCTGGGTTGCGATTCGAAACCGCAGAGTGGATGCACCGCAAGGAAATTGCCGGGATTTGCACGGACACCTGGGGTTGTGAGGTGCGACCTAATGAGGTGCCCGAAGCCACGCAGCCCTGGCACTGGGTTGTCATCCCCATGCTGGGCATCACCATGGGGGAAATTTTCAACCTCCGTGAGCTCGCTATCGACTGCAAGGAAGATGGCGTTTATGAGTTCCTTTTCTGCGCTCCGAGTCTGCCCATCACAGGCGCAGTTGGATCGCCGATTAACCCGATGGTCTTAAAGTAAGTCTCCCCGCGAAAGCGCTAACGCCAGGTTGCTGTTGCCGGAATGGCACTGTCGCGTTGGCTTGAGCGGTGGTTTGAGCGAATGCTCGGGGGATCGGTGTGTACCTGATCCCCCGCGCGAATGAACCAAGGCGCTGCTGATCCTTATCGCTAGGCCAGCAGCGCCAAATGTCTTTTCTCAATTCCGGCATTCAGGAAATCAGCATGATCAGATATCTCAAGCGCGGAAAAGATGTGCAGGTGCGGGCAGATGACGACTTCAAGGTTCGTTCCACTGTCGAAGGCATCATCAAAGACATTGAGGCCCGGGGTGACGTAGCCGTTCGCGACTACAGCCGCAAGTTTGATAATTGGGACCCATCCGATTTCCGGTTAAGTCAAAGCGATATCGAAGCGGCCATCAAGAGTCTGTCAGCGCGTGAAATTGACGACATCACCTTTGCACAAAAGCAGTTGCGCAATTTCGCGCAGATCCAGCGTGCCTCGATGCAGGACGTGGAGGTAGAAACCTACCCCGGGGTGATTCTGGGACACAAACACGTACCGGTGAATGCAGTGGGATGCTACATTCCCGGCGGCAAATACCCCATGATCGCCTCGGCGCACATGAGTGTGCTGACGGCCAAGGTCGCCGGTGTCAAACGCATATTGTCCACAGCGCCGCCTTTCCAAGGCAAGCCACATCCGGCCATCGTCACCGCAATGCACATGGCGGGTGCCGACGAGATTCTCGTGCTCGGTGGCGTACAGGCTGTGGTGGCGATGGCGGTCGGAACACAGAGCATCGCTCCGGTGGACATGCTGGTGGGCCCTGGCAACATGTTTGTAGCCGAGGCCAAACGCCAGCTCTACGGTCGCGTTGGGATCGATCTTTTTGCCGGGCCGACAGAGACGCTGGTGATCGCCGATGAATCTGTCGATGGCGAGCTATGTGCAGTTGATCTTCTCGGTCAAGCCGAGCATGGGCCATCGTCTCCATCCATTTTGCTCACCACGAGCGAAGCGCTGGCCAGGGACACGATGAAGGAGATAGAACGCCAGCTCAAGATACTGCCTACCGCCGGCATTGCTGCGCAAAGCTGGGCGGAGTACGGCGAAGTGATTGTTTGCGACACCGATGAAGAAATGCTGCACAAGGCCGACGAGATAGCGGCCGAGCATGTGCAAGTCATGACCAAAGATCCCGATTACTTTCTTGCCAACCTGACAAACTATGGCGCACTGTTTCTGGGTCCCCGCACCAATGTCGCTTTCGGCGACAAGGTGATCGGAACCAACCACACATTACCCACCAATCGCAATGCCCGCTATACCGGTGGCCTTTGGGTCGGGAAATTCCTCAAGACCTGCACCTACCAAAAAGTGCTAACCGACGAAGCCAGTGCCATCATGGGCGAATATTGCTCGCGTCTGTGTCACATGGAAAACTTTACCGGGCATGGTGAGCAAGCCAACATCCGGGTTCGCCGTTACGGCACACGGGACGACGTCCCGTGGTACCAACCGATTCCGGCACGGGACTGACGATGCTGCCTTGCGCGCCGAATTTCCGGGTTGACGGCAAGCGTGCTTTGGTGACCGGCGCAAGTCGTGGCATTGGCCTGGCCGCCGCGACGGCGCTGGCACAGGCTGGTGCGACCGTAACCTTGGTGGCGCGCAACGAACTGGAACTGCGCGCTGCTTGCGATGAAATCAAGGCCGCCGGTGGCCATTGTGATTACTTGGTACTGGACGTCGTTAACTCGCCCGCCGTCACCGAGTTGCTCGCCCAGAAAGAGCCTTTTCAAATTCTTGTAAACAATGCCGGCATGAATCGGCCCAAACCATTGGTCGACCTGGAAGACGCTGACATTGACGCAGTACTGGATTTGAATGTGAAGGCCGCGTTCTATGTGACGCGCACCGTGACAAAGGGTCTACTGGCAGCTGGGCTTTGCGGTTCAATAATCAATGTCTCATCCCAGATGGGTTTGGTCGGCAGCCCTCGACGCACCTTGTACTGCGCGAGCAAACATGCGCTGGAAGGAATGACCAAGGCCCTGGCATGGGAACTCGGCTCCGCCAATATCCGTGTCAATACGATCTGCCCGACCTTTATCGAAACGGCGTTTACCGCCCGCATGTTTGAAGATCCTGAATTTCGTCAATGGGTCACCAGCAGAGTGGCCCTGGGAAGAGTCGGCAAGCTCGAAGAAGTGATGGGCGCCATCGTATTCTTGGCAAGTGACGCGTCAAGCCTGGTGACTGGCAGCGCGCTGATGCTTGACGGTGGATGGACGGCAGCCTAAGGCGCTGCCGACGGATAGGCTACACGCCGAGATATAACTGACGTACCAGGTCGTTATCTCGCAGTTCAGCTGAACTGCCTTCATACCTGATCTCGCCATGCACAATGACATAACCGCTGTCGGCGATGCGCATGGTTTGCGTAAAGTTCTGCTCAGCCATCAGAACCGTTAAACCCTTGCGTTCCTTCAACTCCCCAATCTTGTCGATCATCTGCTTGACAATAATCGGGGCCAACCCTACAGACGGTTCATCGATTAGCAAAATTCTGGGGGCTGACATCAAAGCCCGGGCCAAGGCCAGCATCTGCTGCTCACCACCGCTCATGCTGCCGGCCAACTGCTTGGTCCGCTCGTACAACTTCGGGAATAGCTCAAAACACAGTGCCAAATTCTCTTCCTGAACCAACCGCGCCTTTGGCCTGGAAGCACCCAAAAACAGGTTTTCCTGAACTGTCAATCGAGGAAACAAATGCCGCCCTTCAGGCACCAGCGCAATCCCCAGATTCACAATTTCCTCGGCGGCCAAACCAACCAGATCGTGCTCAACATCATCGATAACGGCAGATACCCTGCCTTCGGTTGGCCTGATCAGCCCGGCGATGCACTTGATCAGCGTGCTCTTGCCGTTGCCGTTGGTTCCCAACAGGGCAACAATTTTTCCATCTGCAATATGCAAATCAATGCCATGCAGTACCTGAATAGATCCGTATCCTGCCCGCAGACCTTTGATTGAAATACTATTCGCCAAGATATGCCTTCACCACGTCTGGGTTATTGATAATTGCTTGCGGCACGTCGTCTGCAATTTTCTTGCCTGCAACCAACACGACCACCCGATCAGAAAAACTCATCACCGCCTTCATGATGTGTTCAATCATCAGCACTGCAATACCACGCTCGCGCAGCCCTAATAATAATTTCAAAATCTCATCCACTTCGGTCCCGGATAACCCGGCCATCGACTCATCCGCGATCAATAGTTTGGGTGAGGCTGCAATCGCCCTTGCGAGCTCCAGCTTGCGCATGTCAACCTGAGTCAAGCTCGACGACAGCTCATCCAATTTCCCGCCCAGGCCCACTGACGCAAGTATCTCCGTCGCTGCTGCCAAACGGCTTGAGCTGTCGCGCGTCTTGTTTCGATCACTGGCCGCAAACATCAGCGGAATCTCAACGTTCTCGAGGACCGACATGGTGGCGAAGGGTCTTGGTATTTGAAATGTCCGCGCCACACCCTGCCTGATGCGGTCATGCGGTGAAATCGCATTCAGCGGCCTGCCCTCAAAAATCACGGTTCCGACCTCGGGGCGAAGCACGCCGGAAATGCAGTTCACCATGGTACTTTTGCCAGAACCATTCGGGCCAATCAGACTCACCCGTTCTCCGGGAAGAATCGACAAACTCACGTTATCCAAGGCGGTAAACCCCCCGAAACGCTTGGTCAGGGCATTAACCGACAGTAAGGGTTCGGACATCACCGCTTCCTTTTCTTGCGCAAACCATCAAACCAACCAATGATGCCGTTGGGCGCCAAGATCACAAACATAACCAACAGCAAGCCAACGATCAGCAAATTCCCCGCTGACGAAATCGTCACTGTCGCAATTTGCTGAATGGTGCCTAACAACAAGGCACCAATCACCGGCCCGCCCCAACTGCTCATCCCGCCAATCAAGGGCATGGCAATGCTGTTCACCGAAACCGACAGGTTGAACGTCGAGGTTGGATCGATATAAGTTATCAGGAATGGGAAAACCGTTCCCGCCAAGCCCATCAGTCCACCGCTGATCGCTGTTGCAACCAGCTTGAGCTTCAGCGTTGGCACACCCAAACATTCAGCCGCTCCCTCATCATCCCGAATCGCCGACAAACCGCGACCGATGTTTGAATGCTGGATTGTTCTGGCAACAATAATCGCAAACCCTGCAACAAGCAGCATGATCCAGTACAACAAATGAATGTATTGAGGTAAGCCGAATATGGTTGCACGATCTGCAATCACGTAGACACCACGTGCTCCGCCTAAAAAATCCGTATTGACAACAATCGTCATCAATACCACCTGAAGCGCCAGCGTCGCAATTGAAAAGAACACCCCTTGCAATCTCAATGTCAAATAACCCATTGCCAGACCGATTAAGGCTGCATTTGCCGTTCCGAAAAACACACAAAGGATGATGGGTGCCTTGAATAGCTTGAATAGAGTAACCGTGGAATAGGCACCGATGGCAAAAAAGCCGGCCGCACCAAAATTCACATAGCCGGTATTGCCGCCCAGGATATTCCAGGCGGTTGCCATCACAACAAATTGCAGAACCGAAAAGGCGGCGAAGAAGAAATAATCGCCCTGCAGCATGTATGGCAAGGATCCCAGGGCAACCAGTGCCAGGAACAGGCCCATGTAGAAACGAAAATTAGATTTCATCTTCCAAAGATTCCAGATGGGCGGATCGCCAGCGTCAGCAGGAGCAAACCGAAAGAAACAGCAGGAGCCCACGATGGGCCGGCAAAGGTTGCAGTAAAGGTCTCGGCAATTCCCAGGATAAACGCCCCGAGCAAGGTACCGTAAACACTGCCCAGGCCGCCTAAAACACAAATCGCGAAGACCAAACCGATGTAATCGCGCCCCATTGCCGGCTGCACCGACTGGATGATGATCAACAACGCGCCGCCGATGCCAGCTGTCAATATCGAAATCGCAAAGGCGTAGGTTTTGACCTTGACCGGATCAACCCCCATCAGTCGCAACGCCATGCTGTCCTGTGCAACCGCGCTGACAGCCCGTCCGAAATAGGTTCTGCTCAAAAACCATCGAATCGCCATCACCGTCACGATGGAAATGACAAACGGGATAACCAGGCGCAGTGGAAAATCGACCGACCCGAACTTGAGCGTCACGTCTGTATAGGAAGTGGCAACCGTCCGGTAATCCACACCCGCCGTCAGCACCAGGCTCACTTCAATGATAAACAGGAGCCCAAAGAAAAAGGCTAGGCCACGCAAGGGTTCACTGCCATGCTTTTCAAAGCTATGGTAGTAAATCTTGTAGACGATGTACCCGAGACAGAAAAAGACCGGTGCCAGAACAAAGATCCCGAATATGGGATCGAGGCCGAGGTAGGTGTAAATCAGGTAGGTGGCATAGGAGCCCAGGATGATGAACGCCGGGTGTGCGATATTGACAATGTCCAGCATGCCGAACGAAATAGAGATTCCAACACTCATGGCCGCATAGAACCCTCCAAGGAGGAGCCCTGCGACTATGGCATTCAAAAACAAAGTTATAAACTGACTGTCCATTCCCGGCGTCCCATAATTAAGCGCAATCCGTCCCGGATTGCGCTGCTTCGGCAAGATCGTTTAGTTCCGAACTTCGTTATAGGGATAGCGCAATTCGCCCGACTTCAAGTAGGCCGGTTCAATCACCACGGCCTTACCAGGCTTGCGGAACTGATCAACATCGTTTCCAGCCACACCGCGATACTGAACGTACAGGGAGCGACCCTTCTTCCATTCCCCATTGGAAGCGAAGGTCACGTCACCAACCACCGTGGAAAAGGTATGCGAATGGATGTACTCGGCAAGAACCTTCTGGTCCAAACCCTTGGTCTTGTCAATTGCCTCGGCCATGATTTCCATGATGGCATAGGCGTAAGGCGGCAAATAATAGCCCAGCGGATCGATTCCTTCTTTGTCAGCACGTGACTGATACTTGACCAGGAATTTCTCGACGTTGGGAAACTTGATGCTCGGCTCCGGCACATACAACTCGTAGCCCAGTATGCCGTTCAACAGCGGGCCCAACTGCTTCTTCACTGCGGCGGTACCCAAGCCGATCATGCCACCACCAAATACTTTTGTTTTCAGTCCGACTTCGTTCGCTGCGCGAATCATGCCGACTGTATCTGGCGGATAGGACGCGACATAAACTATATCGGGCGTGGTTGCCTGAATTGCCCGTACCACAGGTGAAAAATCAGTGGTGTTAGGTGGGTAGGTCTTGTCGTAAACAATCTTCATCCCAAGTTTTTTAATGGTTTCACGCGCGCCCATCATGGCCGCATGGGGGTACTCGGCATCCGCACCAACAATCGCGATGGTGGTTGGCTTTGGTTTGACGTTCATGGCGGCGTCAAAAAAACCTTGACTCATGTCCACCGCCGCATTTTCGCCATGCGGCTGGATACCGAAATACCGGTCATAGCCAAAGCTGTTGTTAATGGCGAGACCAAACAGACCCATAAACAGCATCTTCTTTTGCATGATCGTTGGCATCGCTGGCGCAATCATGTTGGTCGCGTATCCCGACACCACGAGATCAACTTTGTCCACGTCGAGCAGTTTGGTGTAGATGCCAGGGACCGAGGCCGGACTTGATTGATCGTCATAAGTGACCAGTTCAACTTTGCGCCCCAGCAAACCACCACGCGCGTTCACATCCTCAGCCCAGATCTGCATGGACACCAGAGCCGCCTTGCCGTTGGCCGCAAGGGACCCGGTAAGCGCCATTCCCATACCAATCCTGATAGGGGGCTTGGCCGGCGCCTGACCAAAACCGGCCAGCGGTAAAAACAACAACAATAAGCTCAATATTTTGACAATCACATTCTTAATCATTTGTCTCGCTCCTAATTATTAAAAAGCCGCATCTCTCAGACACCTTCAAAACTCTCTTCTCACTTCGGTTCCCGAAATCGACCCCCATCTAACCGGCACGAACGATTGCGAAGCAGCCTTTGGCAGTCGGCATTTTCCGCATCTTTGTGTGTGGACCCAGTCCACCCGCTCACTCTTTTTATAGCTATTCGATCACCCCAACGGATCCCGATTGACCCGTTTGAGTTGCCAGTCAAAAAACCGCAATGGCCAGTATAGGACCAGACCGAGCGCGCAGCCGATACCAAATCAGCATAGAGGCCATATCACCTTTGACTTGCGCCGCATAGCGTCAGAAAAATGTTTGTCCACAACTCGATATATTGGCAAATGTAAATTACGATCAGCGCCATTCGTGCGATTGAACCAAGCATCAGGAGACACTATGTACGTTGGCATTCTCGGTACCGGTCGCATGGGAGCGGCAATTGGACAGCGCCTGCTTGACTGCGGGCATTCGCTCTGTGTCTGGAACCGTTCTGGCGAGAAAACCGAGGCTTTGCGGCAGCGCGGGGCAATCGCCGTGACGACGCCAGCAGAACTGGTAACGCAATGCGAGTTGATCATTTCCATCCTGACCGACGCAGCGGCGATCGAAAGTGTGTACGGTGGCCCTGCCGGCGTCCTGAGCGTACCGCTCGATGGCAAGTTGTTCATCGAAATGAGTACCGTACGGCCCGATACGCAGATCGCATTGGACGCAAAAATCACCGCGCGCGGCGGATCCAAAATTGATTGCCCTGTCGGCGGCACCGTTGGGCCGGCGCGCAGCGGCAAACTGCTCGGCCTGGTCGGTGGCAATGACACCGATGTGCTGCGTGCACGCCCATTGCTGGAGCAATTGTGTCGGCGCATTGAGCATGTCGGTCCGACCGGCGCCGGTGCCAGTTTGAAGCTGGCGATCAACCTGCCGCTGCTGGTGTTCTGGCAATCGTTTGGCGAAGCACTGTCGCTGGCGGCACCGCTGCATCTCGATCCGGTACGGCTGATGGATATTTTTGCTGACACGTCGGGCGCACCCAATTTGTTGAAGCTGCGCGGTGCGGCGCTGGCACAGGCACTGACCGGCCAGAAGTCAGGCGATGCCCACTTCGACGTCGATTCGATCCGCAAGGATATGCGCACCATGCAGGAGGAAGCGCACGCGCTTGGTTACGAATTGCCAGTGACATCTGCCGCGCTACAGTGTTTTGACAGGGCTTCGAAGGCCGGTCTGGGCGAGGCCGACGGCATTCAGTTGCCGGTATGGTGGTTGAGTCAAACAGGTGGCGCTAAAGGCTGACGATTGATCACAATGCACACAACGCACCAGACTGTACAAATTAGCGTCAACGGTTCACTGCGTGAGGTGTGCGCCGATCCCGATACGCCACTGCTCTACCTGCTGCGCAATGACCTTGATTTCAAGGGCACGCGCTTTGGTTGCGGCACCGGAAATTGCGGCGCCTGCACCGTCATCATTGACGGCCGCGCCGTGCAGTCCTGCGACACACCACTTTGGACGGTGAAAGACCATCCGGTCATGACCGTTGAGGGTTTGGCGCAGGATGCGGTTGGTGCGTTGGTACGGGATGCCTTCCTGACGGAGCAGGCTGCACAATGCGGCTACTGCAGCAACGGCATTCTGATGACAGTGACTGCACTGCTGCACCGCACGTCGCAGCCGAGCCAGGACGAAATCATCGAGGCTTTGGGTCGCCATCTGTGCCGCTGCGGCACGCATGTACGAATCCTGCGTGCGGTGCAGCGCGCGATTCAAATGATCGCACAGGAAACTCAAAAATGAGCCTGCCGAGCGTTCCGTCCAGCATCGCCGCCAGCCCACGTCTGAAGCAATGGATCCGTATTGGCCCGGGCCAACAAATCACCGTTTACAGCGGCAAAGTCGAGCTCGGCCAAGGCATCTCCACTGCGCTGGCGCAAATCGCCTGCGAAGAGCTGGGCATCGCAGCGGATCAGTTGGTCATGGTAGCGGGCCATACGGCTTACTCACCGAACGAGCAATACACTGCGGGCAGCCAATCGATCGAAGTCGGCGGTGCGGCCATCCGCTGCGCTTGCGCCGAAGCGCGCATGCTGTTTATGCAGGCGGCAGCGCGTGCATTGGGCGTGGTGGTGGACGCGATGCGAGCAGAGCGCGGCATTTTCAGCTGCGACGAAACCGATCGGACGACAGACTACTGGTCGCTTGCTGACGCGGTTGACCTGTCAATCATCATCAGCGGCCAAGCGCCGCTTCGCCGCCGCGCAGATTTCCGTGTCGTCGGCAACAGTGTTGCACGCGCAGACCTGCCCGCCAAGCTGTCGGGGGCCGCTTATATCCAAGACTTTGCATTGCCGCAAATGCTGCATGCGCGCATGCTGCGTGGCCCGCATCCGTCGTGCCGCATCGATACTGTCGACCTCGATCAATTGAAAGCACTCGATGGCGTCACGCATGTAGTGCGCAGCGGCCAGTTTCTTGCCATCGTCGGCCCGAATGAAGCGGAGTTGGTCAGCGCACTGGCCCGTGCTGCCAAACTGGTGCAATGGCAACGGTTGACTGCGCTTTGCGAGCAAACCGAAATCGAACAGCTGCTTGTAGCAATGCCATGCGAGTCGGCCGTGGTTCATGCGCAAGGCACGCCGGCCCCTGCGGTCACAGCACTCAAGGCGCGCTATTCACGGCCTTATCTCGCGCATGCGGCAATCGGACCGTCCTGCGCACTGGCCGATCCAGCGGGTGGCCGTCTGAAAGTCTGGTCGCATACCCAAGGCGTGTTTTTCCTGCGCGACCAAATTGCACGGGCGCTGGGACGAGACAAGCAGGAAGTCGATGTGATCCATCTGCCGGGTGCCGGTTGTTACGGGCACAACGGTGCTGACGATGTTGCCTTCGACGCGGCCTTCATCGCACAGTCCATAGGCCGAGCGGTGCGCGTGCAATGGATGCGTGAAGATGAATTGTCGGCGTCTCCATTCGGATCGGCTGGCGTCACCGAGATCGAAGCGGGGCTTGACGCGAACGGGCGCATTTGCGACTGGAAGCTGCAAGTCTGGAGCCATTCCCATATCAAGCGGCCGGGCTGGGGCGACGGCGTCAACCTGCTCGGTGCATGGGCGATTGAGCCGCCCCTGGCACCCTCGAAAAGCAAAGATGTGCCGCTTCCGAATGGCGGCGGGCAGCGCAATTCGATTGCACTTTACGATTTACCACACCAACAAGTTACCTACCATTTCATCGAGCATTCACCGCTGCGGGTATCGTCAATGCGCGGCCTTGGCGCCTATCTGAATACTTTTGCTATCGAATCGTTTTTTGACGAGTTGGCGGCGCAGATCAATGTCGATCCAATCGATTTCAGATTGCGCCATCTGGGTGATCCGCGGGCACGCGCTGTGATCGAACACGTAGCGCGCATTTCCGGCTGGCAGTCAAACATGGCGGGCGCAAGCGGAACCGGGATGGGCATCGGTTTCGGGCAGTACAAGAATCATGCAGCCTACTGCGCCGTGGTGGCGCGTGTGCGCGTCGAAGAAAAAATCCATGTCGAAAAAGTGTGGGCCGTCGTCGATGCCGGTGCCGTTATCAACCCTGACGGCCTGATCAACCAGATCGAAGGTGGCATCATCCAATCGATGAGTTGGACCCTGAAGGAAGCGGTTACGTGGTCGGACTGTGCTATCACCTCAAATACTTGGGACACCTATCCCATTCTGAATTTTGATGAGGTGCCGCAAGTCGAAGTGGTGCTGCTCGATCAGCCGGAGCAACCGAGCGTTGGCGGCGGTGAAGCAGCCGCCGGCCCGACTGCCGCTGCGCTCGGCAATGCGCTCGCTCATGCGCTGGGGCTGCGGGCACGGCATCTGCCACTGACTGCCGCGCGGCTGGCGCAATTAATCGATCAATCATGATGCGCTGACGTGTCGGCGCCATCGTCGGTGCTGCCGGTATCAGCGGGGGGCCGACGACGACATCGGCACGCTCAGTTTCGACTCACCCCCGACGACCACCCGCAAGCGCGCCGAACATCGGCGGAGGAACGCGACGCTTCGACGCAGCTTCATAGGCGGATGCGATCCTGAGCACAATATCTTCCCTGCCCGGCTCCGCGCGAAACACCAGAGAAAATGGCAAGCCAGGCGCCGGTAGGGTGGTGGGCTGGTCGGTGGCAATTCCGACATACTTCATGCGATCGGCGCTCAGCGCGAACACCGCGTCGTAAGCGGTTGTCACGTAGCCCGCCGGGATCAGGACTTCCGTCAGGCCCGCGTTGGGACCGTACTGCGACTCGTCACGCAAACGCTCTATGAGTCCCGGCTCGTTGGGCCCGCCAATTTTCTCCGGAGGCAGCGACGTGTGCAGGCGCACCAGCGCATCGAGACGGTTCTCCAGAAGCACCATCATGTCGACCCGGCGCAGCAATTCGCGCAGCATGATGCGCTCATCGACACCCTGGCGCCCACCCAGTGGGTTGCGCGGGTCGGCAACCTCCTCCCAGTTCTTGAACGCGGCGTACTGATCTTCGCCCCAATACTTGGAGCGCGCATTGAGTGCCGGCCAGTCGATCAGCGTCTCAGTAAAGCCACGCACCTGCCAGTCGGCGGCGCGGCGCGACAGGTATTGCCGGATGTGATATCGAAATGACATCGCGAGTTCCTGCTGCTGGACGGTCGAGATGTCGAGATTCGTTGGCGGCTCAATGCCTTCATCCGCGAGTTCGACCAGGTAGTCAATCGGCTGCAGCGTGCCGGTGCCGAAGATTTTTCCTGGCGCAAATTCCGTCGGCACGATCGCCGCTGCGAAATCGGGGAATACCGGCTGTCCGTTGGGTTTCAGCCTAAACAGCAGGTCGGGCATGAAAACCGGAACGAGCCGCGCGAGCGCGCGCCTGAAATCGACTTTCATCGGCTCAATGTCAGAGTCAGGTGTCCACAGCGGATCGGAGGATTCGACCAGCGTTGCGCCCAGCCTGTCGCCGAGAATCGTCTTGATCTCCTTTGCGGCAGCAGTGGTGATCGGCAGCGCGGCCAACGTTCCCGGATTCAGCATCGATTCGCGCACGATCCCGATGCGCATGCCCTTTAACGTGCCCGCAGCGCCAGATGCCTGCGCGTGATCCGCGTAAGGCGTGCTCAATACCGACGAGCGCGGCACGGTCGTATAGGGATCGCGCGCGTCGTAATAGCCCTCGGTCGGATCCTTCAGCGCATCGAGAACCTTGGCGCAATCGGCGATGGTGCGGCAGAGGATGCCGCTGCGGTCGCAATAGATGTCCGCGCCAATCGCGCCGCCATTGAAACCGAGCATCGCCTTGTGCGGCAGAATTAACGCGAGCGAATTGTGGTTGGCAGGGCCGCGGGTTGATGCGCGCGTTTCCTCGCCGATGCTCGCCATCACCAGGTTGGCGCCGACCGACACGCCCGAGCCCGAACTTGAACCGAGCGAGGCCGCGCGTGTTGTGTCGTACGGGTTGGACGGATTACCGGCCCACGTGCTGCGCTGATAGCCGAGCACCGATGGCAGCACGGTGGTGGGTTTGTGTCGTCCGCCCGGATCACCGGCACGCCCGTTGTATTCCGTGTTGACCGCCTTGGCGAAAATGATCGCGCCTTTCTTGCGAAGCTGATCGACGAGCAAGTGGTCGCGCGCGGGGAAATCGATGTCGTAGCGCGCGTCCCCCCCGGCCGTTGTTCGCATGTCTTTGGTATCGAACGGGTCCTTGAATGAAAACACGACGCCGTAGAGCGGGAATGCCTCGAAATCGGGATTGCGTCCGTACTTCGCGTCAAGCACAGCCGCTTGCTCGATCGCATCGGGCTGCTGCCGGAAAAGTTCGCACACGGCGGGCGCCCCCGGCGGCAGTGGCCCGTCGGATGGATGCCGATCGTAATCACCGCCACAGGTAACCGAACGCTCGCCGCGGATATTGAGCGTCGCAAGCGCATTGACCTGCCCGGCATTAGGGATACCGGCGATCATCCCAAACTGTTGCTGCACGGACGGGTCCGAAGCGGTTGACTCCATGCGGCCAAACTCGAGCGGTGGACCCTCATATTTGTCGAGATCCGGCAGCAAGCTGGAGGCCTTGATGGTTTGCGTCGGAAAGCGCAGCGGTGCCTGTCCTCGCACAGTGCCGTTCGCCAGCGCAACCGCAGTGCCGTCTTTGGTAACGAGCATGCTGGCGACACCGTTAAAGGCACGCACGCGCTCGATGTACTGCTTGACAACGTCAACACAGGTCGTGCGCCCCTCGCGGATCGCATTATGCAATTCCGTGATCGTCGCTTCTTCGACACGAAATGACCCGTTGTTCCCCCCGACCTGATCTGGCATTTTCTGAATCTCTCTGAAGTAATCGTTCTGAAGCGCCTTGAGCAAGCCCAAGGGGCCGCCACCCCTTGCCGGGCTTGAGCTCGCCTGGCACGAGCCAATGCTGAATCGCTTAGCGAGGCGTTTTGATCTTCAGCAATTTCACCGCGTTCATGCCCTCGATCAGCGCCCGATCCGCTTTCGACAGCTTCTTGACCGCTGCGATCAGGCCGCGCGGATCTTCTTCGCCCATGTCGTACGGATAGTCAGTACCCAACAGAACGTGGTCGGCTCCGAAACGATCAATCAGGCGTCTGAGCATTTCCGGATCGAAAGTAATCGTGTCAAAGTAAAACTTCTCAAGGTAGCTTGAGGGTGCACGCTTGATGACGGTGTGGCAATCGGGACGCGCACGCCATGCATGATCCATACGGGCCCAGTAGTGGGCGATGTAACCGCCGCCATGGGCGGCGATGAACTTGATTTTCGGATGGCGCGCAACGACACCGTCGAAAATCAGGTGGCTGACCGCAACCGTGGTATCAAGCGGATTGCCGATCACATTGTTGAAATAGTGATTTGTCAGGCGATCTGCCTGCGTATATCCGAGGGGGTGCATGAAAATCACGGTGCCCAGTTCATTCGCCTTGGCGAAGAATTTTTCCAGACCGAGCCTCGGATCGGTCAGGTTCATGCCGTTCACATTGGTGTTGATCTCAATGCCACGGAAGCCCAGTTCCTTGGTCAGGTATTCCAGCTCACGAATGGCCAACTCGCAGTTTTGCAGTGGCACCGAACCGAGACCGACGAAGCGATCGGGATGAGCTGCCACGAGTTTGGCGAGGCCTTCGTTGACGTCGCGTGCAAGACCGGCGCCGACATCGGGCTCGGTAAAGTAGAAATACTGGTAGGGTGCCGGGCACACCGCCTGGATGTCCACGCCCATCTTGTCCATGTCGTCGATGCGCTGCGCGATGCCGGTGAGCTTGTATCCGCGGTCCTTCATCTGTTTGACGTTGACCTCGCGTGTCAGATCATTCGCGAAGACGAAGCTCGGGTCGTGATCTGCGGGCTTGAGATGCGCCGTCTTGGCAGCGATTTCAGGATTCAGATAGTGGCAGTGGATATCAACCACCTTGGATTTGCCTTGTGCATTTCGCACAATCGGACGCACCGACTTTTGCGCGACCGTGCGCGATTTTGTGGCGAGGGCGACCTTGGGACCATTACCAGGCGCGGCGGCTTTCGAGCCATGGTTGTGATTCGGATTGGTGCAGTCGGGTGTGCAGGTATAGAGCATGAATATTCAATGGGTTGGGTTAAGAAAAAGAAAACGGTATCGACTAGAAAACGCCTAAATGTTGCGTGACCAAATCGGGCTGGGCCCGCACGGAAGCAACGCTGCCTGAATAAGCAACCCTGCCGGTATTGATAACCACCACTTCATCCGCCAGATCAAGCGCAAGTTTGAAGTTTTGCTCGACCAGGATGATCGACAGGCCCTCACTCTTGAGTTGTTGAATCGCACGGCCCACTTCCGCAACAATTCGTGGTGCCAGTCCCTCGGATGGTTCATCCATCAGCAACACTTTCGGGTTGCCCATCAGCGCGCGGCCAATCGCAAGCATCTGCTGCTCGCCGCCCGACAAAGTGCCGGCACTTTGCCGGTGGCGTTCGCCCAACGGCGGAAACAATTGACAGACGCGATCAAACGACCAGGCGCCAGTTCCACCTCGTTTTTGCTCGGCAACCATCAGGTTTTCCCGTACCGTCAGGCTAGGGAAAACGCGGCGACCTTGCGGCACCAGTCGCACGCCCTCGCGTGCAATCGACTCGGGACCGAGCTTTTCGATGTTGTGTTCAAACAGGCGTATCGCACCCTGGCGGGCCGGCAACAGTCCGGCGATCGTGCTCATGGTGGTGGTCTTGCCAGCGCCGTTGCGCCCGAGCAGCGCCAACAGCTTTCCCTCTTCCAGTCTGAGCGAAATACCATGCAGTACGTGGCTTTCACCGTAGTAGGCATGAATGTCGTCCAGAACCAATGCGTCACTGGCCAAGATAGATCTCCCGTGTCTTTGGATCGTTGACGACCGTATTGCGATCTCCTTCAACGATCATCTTCCCGTAATGCAGGACCGTGATCTGCTCGGCAAATTCAAGTGCCACCTCCATGTCGTGTTCAATCATGACAATAGCGGTATCACGCGGTATTGCCGAAATCAGATCTTTGACAATCACGCGCTCGTCTTTCGATAGTCCGGCCAAGGGCTCGTCCAGCATCAACAACCTGGGTTTTTGCGCCAGTGCCACGGCGATTTCGACGCGCCGTTGCTCACCATAGGAAATCTCGCTGATTTTGCGCTGTGCACAGTGCCCAAGTCCGATGCTCTCGAGCAGCTCAACCGCTCTTTCATACAGATCGGTTCGCTTTTCCAGTGCTGAAAATGGGTTGTTCTTCAAAGGCATCAAACCCAGCAACGAAAGGACGATGTTATGCGCCACCGTGTCCTTCGGAAACAAGTTGATGATCTGGTAAGTACGGGCCATGCCGACATGGGCGCGGGCGGGCACGGGCAGTCGTGTGACATCCTGGCCGAATATGCGGATGCTGCCGCTGTCGGGCTTGATCTCTCCCTGTATCTGGCTGAAAAGCGTGGTCTTGCCAGCACCGTTCGGACCAATGATCAGGCGCCGCTCGCCGGGCTGGACGGTCAACGACACATCCCGGGTCACGGAGACGCCGCCGAACGATTTGCACAGGTTGCGAACTTCAAGTGCAGCGGTCATTTCTGGCCTCCACGAATTCGCTGCAGGAAGGCGCCTATGCCTGGCACCAGGCCGTTGGGCAGGACAATCACGATGAACAAGAAGACAGCTCCCAACAACATGTTCCAGTGTTCAACATAGGCCGACACGTAATTCTTCAGCAACATCACCAGCGTGGCACCAACCAGCGGTCCGCCCAACGTCCCCGCGCCACCTGCAATGACACTCAATAACGCCTCCGCCGATACCGTGGTCGACATCACACTTGGATGGATGTATTTGTGAAAGTAGATATACAGCAACCCCGCCACGGCGCCCATAAAACTGGCGATCACGAAGGTTACCCAGCGAATCATCCAGACATTGAACCCAAGCGAACTCATGCGGCGTTCCTGGTCACGCGTGCCGCGCAACGAAGCGCCAAACGGAGACTTCACCAGGCGCGCGATCACGTAAAGCGTTAGCGCAGCAATGATCAGCACAAACCAGTAATAGGCGTTGCTGTCTTCCAGACTGATGCCAAAAGGCGCAGGTCGTGTCAGCCCGGATAGCCCGTTGTCACCGTTGGTGAGCGCCACCCAGCGATAACCCAGACCCCAAACGATCTGCGACAGAGCCAGCGTCAGCATCAAGAATCCGAGCCCGGAAGCGCGCAGAGAAATCCATCCGAAAGCGGCACCAATCAGTGTCGTGAGGATCAGCGCTGCCGGTGCGGTGACCCCATGCCCGAGTCCCATGCGCAGCGCCAGCCATGCGGAGATATAGGCCGACAGGCCGAGGTAGGTCGCGTGTCCCAGCGAGGTCAGCCCACCGTAGCCGACCAACAGGTTCAGGCTGGCAGCAAAGATCGCGGCAATCATGATCTGGCTGCCCAGATTGACGTAATACTCACCCGCAAACCATGGCACGGTCGCCAGGATAACAAGCAAAAGAATCGGTGCAAGGCGCTTCATGTTTTGATGGTCCCAAAAAGTCCAGTGGGACGGAAAGCGATGACGACCACCATCGGTAAAAAGAGAATGACGTAGGCCAAGTCGGGAAGCAGCGCGGTGCCAAACGTGTAAAGGAAGCCAATGATGAAACTCGATACAAAGGTTCCGACCAGGCTGCCCACACCGCCGAGAATGACGACAATCAGCGCCAGTGGCAACATGTCAGCGTCGAGACCTGGGTAGGCCGAGAAGATCGGTCCGCCAATCGCGCCGCCTAAGCCCGCCAGCAGCGCGCCCAGACAGAACACGATGGTAAACAGTGCCGATGCGGGAATGCCAACGGCGCGAGCCATCTGCATGTCATCAACACTGGCCCGGATCATGGCGCCCAGGCGGGTACGTTCCAGCAGCAAGTACAGCAAACCGCCAACGATCACCGCGATTGCGACCACCACGACGCGGTAGGTCGGAAAGCTGAATCCCAAGAACTTCATCGATGCCTGGAACATTGCCGGTGTTTCGATCGGTATTGGATCGCCCCCCCAAACTATCAAGCAAAAATCGGCCGCAATGAACGACAGCCCGAGCGTAGCCAACACCTGGCCCTGCGCATTGCCAGCAAGGCGCCGCAGAATCAGCCGCTCTATGACCCCACCCACGACTGCTGTCGTCACGGCAGCAATCACCGCCGCCATCGCCAATCCGGTGCCTTTGTGCATTGCGACGGCCGCCACATAAGCGCCGATCATGAAGAGCGAGCCGTGCATCAGATTGACGACACGCATCAGCCCGAAGATGAGCGCAAAACCCGAAGACAGCAGGAACAACAACGCACCGAGCGAAAAACTATTCAGTGTCTGTATTACCCAAAATTGCATGGTAGTTTTCCGATTTGATCAGGAGGCCGGAGCA